>NZ_JBFUEP010000006.1:0-95795 GCF_056403895.1 Pedococcus sp. P2_E5 | reverse complement strand
CTGCAGTCCCGCCTTGGCGGCCGAGTAGTTGACCTGACCGCGGTTGCCCTGGGCCGAGCTGGACGAGAGGTTGACGATGCGGCCGAACTTCTCCTTGGTCATGTAGCCCTGGACGGCGCGGGTCATGAGGAACGAGCCACGCAGGTGCACGTTGATGACGGCGTCCCAGTCGTCCTCGGTCATCTTGAACAGCAGGTTGTCGCGGGTGATGCCTGCGTTGTTCACCAGGATCGTGGGGGCCCCGAGCTCGTCGGCGACGCGCTGGACGGCAGCCTGGACCTGGGCGGCGTCGGCCACGTCCACGCCGACGGCCAGCGCCCTCCCGCCTGCGTCGGTGATGGCCGAGACCGTGTCAGCGCACGCGGACTCGTCGAGGTCGAGCACGCCCACGGCGTGTCCGGCCGCGGCGAGCCGCTTGGCCGTTGCTGCGCCGATGCCGCGGGCGGCTCCGGTGACGATCGCGGTGCGCTGGGTGCTCATGGGGACTCCTGGGGGCTGGGCCGGGACTGGGCTGACTGCTGGGCCGGGGGCTGGGCTGGGGGCTGCGCTGAGGGCCGGGCTGGGTGCAGGTCTGGGGACCGGCTGGGTGAGGTACGCCGGCGAGTGTACTAAGCGCGCGCTTACCCCTGGGGAGAGTGGTGGCGTGAAAAAGCTGTGGGCTCGGGCACAATGGGTTCGCTGGAGGCCGTCGACGTCCTTCTTCACCACGGCCCCAGGACGAGGGCTGCTCTACGACGAAGGCGATGCATGGAAATCTGGCCCGGCAAGTCCTACCCGCTCGGCGCCACGTACGACGGCACCGGCGTGAACTTCGCGCTGTTCTCCGAGGTGGCCCACAAGGTCGAGCTCTGCCTCATCGACGACGAGGGCGCGGAGACGCGCATCGAGCTGCCCGAGGTGGACGGCTTCGTGTGGCACGCCTACCTGCCCGGCGTCCAGCCCGGACAGCGCTACGGCTACCGCGTCCACGGTCCCTACGACCCGGCCAACGGTCACCGCTGCAACCCCCAGAAGCTGCTGCTCGACCCCTACGCCAAGGCGATCGACGGCCAGCCGGACGGCGACCAGTCGCTGTTCTCCTACGACTTCGACTCGCCCAGCGAGGACCCGGCCCGGGCCAACGTCGAGGACAGCCTCGGCCACACGATGATGGGCGTGGTCATCAACCCCTTCTTCGACTGGGGTCAGGACCGCCTCCCGCGGCACGAGTACCACAACACCGTCATCTACGAAGCCCACGTCAAGGGGCTCACCGAGACCCATCCCGACATCCCTGAGGAGATCCGCGGCACCTATGCCGGCATCGCCCACCCGGTGATCATCGAGCACCTCAAGAACCTCGGCATCACGGCCATCGAGCTGATGCCGGTGCACCAGTTCGTCAACGACTTCACCCTGCGCGACAAGGGCCTGTCGAACTACTGGGGCTACAACACGATCGGGTTCCTCGCGCCGCACAACGGCTACGCGGCCTACGGCACGCGCGGCGAGCAGGTGGCCGAGTTCAAGGGCATGGTGAAGGCGCTCCACGAGGCGGGCATCGAGGTCATCCTCGACGTGGTCTACAACCACACGGCCGAGGGCAACCAGCTCGGCCCCACCATCTGCTTCCGCGGCATCGACAACGCCGCCTACTACCGGCTCGTCGACGACGACAAGGCGCACTACTACGACACCACCGGCACCGGCAACAGCCTGCTGATGCGCAACCCGCACGTCCTGCAGCTGATCATGGACTCCCTGCGCTACTGGGTGACCGAGATGCACGTGGACGGCTTCCGGTTCGACCTCGCCGCGACGCTGGCCCGCCAGTTCCACGAGGTCGACAAGCTGTCGGCCTTCTTCGACCTCGTCCAGCAGGACCCGGTGGTCAGCCAGGTCAAGCTGATCGCCGAGCCGTGGGACGTCGGCGACGGCGGCTACCAGGTCGGCAACTTCCCGCCCCTGTGGACCGAGTGGAACGGCAAGTACCGCGACACCGTGCGTGACTTCTGGCGTGGCGACAGCGCGACCCTGGGTGAGTTCGCCTCGCGCCTCACCGGCTCCAGCGACCTCTACGAGCACAGTGGTCGCAAGCCGATCGCCTCGATCAACTTCGTCACCGCCCACGACGGCTTCACGCTGCGTGACCTGGTGTCTTACAACGACAAGCACAACGACGCCAACGGCGAGGACGGCAACGACGGCGAGAGCCACAACCGCTCCTGGAACTGCGGCGTCGAAGGTCCCTCGAAGGACAAGCGCGTCAACGCCCTGCGGCTGCGCCAGCAGCGCAACCTGCTCGCGACCCTGCTGCTCTCGCAGGGGGTGCCCATGCTCCTGCACGGTGACGAGCTCGGGCGCACCCAGGGGGGCAACAACAACGGCTACTGCCAGGACAACGAGATCTCCTGGATCGACTGGGACCTCGACCAGGACCAGCTCGACCTCATCTCGTTCACCCAGCGACTCGTCGAGCTGCGCCGCGACCACCCGGTCTTCCGCCGTCGCCGGTTCTTCGCCGGCTCGGCCGACCACGGTGGCGAGAGCGCCGTCGGCGACATCGCGTGGTTCGAGCCCGGTGGCAACCACATGGACGAGGACTCCTGGGCCAACGGCTACGCCCGTTCGATGATGGTCTTCCTCAACGGCCAGACGATCCCCGAGCCCGACACCCGTGGCCAGCAGACGCTCGACGACCACTTCCTGGTCATCTTCAACGGCCACCACGACGTGCTGCCCTTCGTCCTGCCGGGGAAGGAGTACGGCGAACGCTGGGTCACCGAGCTCGACACGTCCGCGCAGGAGGTCGAGGCCAAGGAGTACAAGCCCGACGCCAAGGTGAAGGCGTACGGCCGCAGCGTCGTCGTCCTGCGCTGTCCTCGCCCGCTTCCGTCAGGATCGCCCGCTGGAGCGGCCGCCGCACGCCGATGAACGAAAGGCAGACAGGTATGCCGAGTGGTGCAGCGCCGCACCGACCGGGACCCGGGCGGGTGGTGCCGTCCTCGACGTACCGGCTGCAGATCCAGCCTGAGTTCACCTTCGGCGATGCCGCCGACCAGGCCGACTACCTCGCGGCACTGGGGGTCTCACACGCCTACCTGTCGCCGATCCTGGCCCCCGCGCCGGGCTCGGCGCACGGCTACGACGTGGTGAGCCACGAGTTCCTCAACGAGGAGGCTGGCGGGTCGGAGGGCTTCGACCTGCTGACGGCCGCCCTTCGGCAGGCGGGGCTGGGGACGGTCGTCGACGTGGTCCCCAACCACATGACGACCCCGACCCCGGCCTCGCTCAACCATCCGTGGTGGTTCCTGCTCCGCGACGGTCGTGAGTCCGACCACGCCCACTGGTTCGACGTGGACTGGGAGGCCGAGGACGGTCGGGTCCTCGTCCCGGTCCTCGGACAGTCACTCGAGGCGGTGCTCGCCGCGGGCGAGCTCGCCGTCGAGGCCGGGGAAGGCCCGCACGGCAACGAGACCGTGCTGCGCTACTTCGACCACGTGTTCCCTGTGCGGCCCGGGACAGAGACGCTCGACCTGCCCGAGCTGGTGGCGGCCCAGCGCTATCGACTCTGCGACTGGCACGAGGGTGGGAGCCGGCTGAACTACCGTCGCTTCTTCGACGTGACGACGTTGGCCGCCGTGCGGGTCGAGATCGACGACGTCTTCCACCACACCCACCGCCTGCTCCTGGAGGAGTTCCGGGCGGGCACGATCGACGGCTTCCGGATCGACCACCCGGACGGCCTGGCCGACCCGGGCGACTACCTCGCGCGGCTCGCCGACGCGACCGGGGACGCCTGGGTCGTCGCCGAGAAGATCCTCGAGGGACACGAGCAGCTGCCCGACGACTGGCGCTGCGCGGGCACGACCGGTTACGACACCTTGCTGCGCGTCCAGCAGGTCTTCGTCGACCCGGCGGGCGAGCAGCCGCTGACCGATCACCTCACCGAGCTGGTGGGCGAACCGGTGGATCTCGCGGCGATGGTCCACACCGCGAAGCGACAGGTCGTCGCCCAGGTGCAGGAGGCAGAGGTCAACAGGCTGATGCGGCTCGCCGGCCGGGTGCTCGCCCGTGAGGACCAGGCTGCCCTGCGACGTGGGCTCGAGGCACTGCTCGTGTCGATGGACCGCTATCGCGCCTACCTCGTCCCCGGGGCTGAGCCTGCGCCCGAGCAGCTCGCCGTGCTGGCGCACGCCGAAGCCCGGGCATCCGAGCTGGTCCCGGAGGAGGACCGCGATGCCTTGGCGATGGTGGCCCAGCTCGCGTCCGGGGGGCACCTGCCCGGTGCGCAGGTCGACACCCGCGGCGCCCAGCGCGAGTTCGTCGTGCGGTTCCAGCAGACCTGCGGACCCGTGATGGCCAAGGGCATCGAGGACACCGCCTTCTACCGGTTCTCGCGACTGACCGGGCTCAACGAGGTGGGCGGCGACCCGGGTCGCCTCGGCCTCGAACCCGGCGAGCTGCACGGCTTCGCGGCCCGGCAGCTCGCCACCTGGCCGACCACGATGACGACGTTGTCGACCCACGACACCAAGCGCTCCGAAGACGTGCGCGCCAGGCTGTCCGTCATCTCCGAGCTCCCGCAGCACTGGGCCCAGTGGGTGAGGGTGGCCCGTGACCTGGCCGCTCCCCACCGTGGCTCCCGGCTCGACGCGTCCACCGAGTACCTGCTCTGGCAGACCGCCGTGGGTGCCTGGCCGATCAGCACCGACCGGCTGCAGGCCTACGCCACGAAGGCAGTGCGCGAGGCCAAGCAGCACACGACCTGGACCGAGCCGGACGCCGGCTACGAGGCCGACGTGGCACGGTTCGTCGACGCACTGACGACGGAACCGGTCCTCACCGACCACCTCGCGCAGTGGGTCGAGCTGACCGCCCCTGCGGCCCGCGCGACCACTCTCGGGCAGAAGCTGCTCCAGCTCGTCCTCCCGGGCGTCCCGGACGTCTACCAGGGCACCGAGCTCGTCGACCTCTCGCTCGTCGACCCCGACAACCGCCGTCCCGTCGACTACGCCTCGCGTCGCACCCGGCTCGCGCGGCTCGACGCCGGCGAGCCCCCGCGCGACCTCGACGACGAGAAGCTCCTGGTCACCTCCAGGACCCTCCGGCTGCGCCGTGACCACCCCGAGTGGTTCACCGGCGAGCAGGCGACGTATGCCGCCGTCCCCACCTCGAGCGAGCACGCCCTGGCCGTGGGTCGTGGCGATGCAGACGGTGTGCGCGTGGTGGCCGTCGCGACACGGTGCAGCGAGCGACTGCGCTCCGACGGTGGGTGGGGTGCGGCGAGCATCACGCTGCCCGAGGGCGACTGGGTCGACCTGCTCGACCCGGCTGCCGACCGACGACCGGTCGACGGCGCACCGGACCTCGCGGGACTGCTGCGTGCCCTTCCGGTTGCCCTCCTGGTGCGACATGGCAGCCTTGACCCGCGATGAAGACGGCTGACACTGAGATGACCACGGCTGACACCGGCACGAGACTCCTGCCGGGACCCGAGCTCACGGTCTGGGCTCCCCACGCCCACGCGGTGGAGGTGGAGTGGTCCCTGGACGACGACGCCGCGAAGCGCTCGGCCATGGAGGCCAAGGGTGACGGCTGGTGGCGCTGGCAGGCACCCGCGATGGAGGGGTCGGCGGCGCGGCCGGGGACGGCGGCATACCCGTGCCTTGACTATGGCTTCCGGCTGGACGGCGGTCCGGTGACCCCGGACCCGCGGACCGCGTGGCAGCCACACGGCGTGCACGCGGAGAGCCGCTTCTTCGACGCCACCCAGCACACCTGGCGTGATGCCACCTGGGCCGGACCGCAGCAGGGCGACGGCGTGCTCGGCGGGGTGGTCTACGAGCTTCACGTGGGGACCTTCACCCCCGAGGGCACGCTCGATGCGGCCCAGCACCGGTTGCAGCACCTCGTCGACCTCGGTGTCGACGTGGTCGAGCTGATGCCCGTCGCGTCGTGGCCGGGGCGCTGGAACTGGGGCTACGACGGCGTCGGACCGTGGGCCGTCGACGAGGAGTACGGCGGCCCTGCGGCGCTCCAGCGGTTCGTCGACACCTGCCACCAACTGGGACTCGGTGTCTGCCTCGACGTGGTCTACAACCACCTGGGGCCGGTGGGCAGCTACCTGTCCCGGTTCGGGCCCTACTTCTCCGGCGCCCACCCGACACCGTGGGGCGACGGGTTGAACCTCGACGGAGACGACAGCCTGCACGTGCG
The DNA here is from genome assembly GCF_056403895.1 of Pedococcus sp. P2_E5. Taxonomy (NCBI): domain Bacteria; kingdom Bacillati; phylum Actinomycetota; class Actinomycetes; order Micrococcales; family Intrasporangiaceae; genus Pedococcus; species Pedococcus sp. P2_E5. The sequence continues at coordinate 89,597 of NZ_JBFUEP010000006.1, read as the reverse complement.
GCGCTGGATCGTCGACAACGCGCTGCGCTGGTTCGGTGACTTCCACATCGACGCGCTGCGGCTCGATGCCGTGCACGAGCTGCACGACGACTCCCGTCACCACGTGCTCGCGCAGCTCGCCGACGAGGTGGCGGCGCTGAGCGCGCGACTGGGCCGCCCCCTCGACCTGGTGGCCGAGAGTGACCTGAACGACCCCCGCACCGTCACGCCCCCGGGCGAGGGCGGCCACGGCATGGACGCCCAGTGGGACGACGACGTGCACCACGCCCTGCACGTCACCCTGACCGGCGAGACCCAGGGCTACTACGCCGACTTCGCCGGGCACTGCCCAGCGATGCCGGACGCCGGACCGCTCGCCGTCCTGGCCAAGACGTTGACCAGGGCCTTCCTGCACGATGGCTGCTGGTCGAGCTTCCGTGAGGCGGACTGGGGTGCCCCCGTCGACCGCGCACGAGTGGACGGGCGGCGGTTCCTGGCCTACCTGCAGACGCACGACCAGGTGGGGAACCGGGCCGTGGGCGACCGCATCTCCGCCGTCGTCACGCCCGGCCGACAGGCGATCGGCGCGGCCCTCTACCTCACGGGACCCTTCACCCCGATGGTCTTCATGGGGGAGGAGTGGGCGGCCAGGACGCCCTTCCAGTTCTTCACCGACTTCGACGACCCCGCGATGAAGCAAGCCGTGACCGAGGGCCGTCGACGCGAGTTCGAGGCGCACGGCTGGGCCGCCGAGGACGTGCCCGACCCGCAGGACGAGCAGACCTTCCGCCGCTCGCAGCTGAACTGGGCCGAGCTCCGGGGGGACGACAACGTGCGGATGCTTGCGTGGTATCGCGACCTGATCTCGTTGCGGCGCATGGAGTTCGACCTCAACAACGGGCGGCTCGACGAGGTCGCCGTCGACTTCGACGAGAGCGACGGGTGGCTGGTCATGCGCCGTGGCGCGTTCCGGGTCGTCGTGAACCTGGCGGCGTCGCGCTGGACGGTGCCCCTCGACGCCGAGCCCGAGAGCGTCGTGCTCGCCTGGGAGCCGGGACAGACCCGGCTGCGCGGTCATGGAGTGCACCTGCCGCCGTTCACCGCGGCGGTCGTCCGGATGGCCCAGTCGACCCTGGGTCAGTCGACCCTGAGGTTGTAGGTCACGAGGTCGCTCTCCTCGGCGAGGCGAACGTAGGCCTTGCGCGCCCGCTCGTTGGATGCACGGGTGATCCAGCGGACCTGGCTCCAGCCGCGTTCGCGGGAACGGGCCTGCAGTCCGGCCAGCAGGGCGTCGACGACTCCGGTGCCACGGTGCTCGGGTGCGACGAACAGGTCGTCGAGGAAACACGCGGTGCTGCCCTGCAGCGGCCTCACGAAGGGCCGGAAGTGAGCAAGGCCAACGGGTTCAGCGCCGACCCGCGACCTCGCGACGATGGCCTTGAGCTCGTGGCCGGGATCCATCAGCCACTCCCAGACCACCGCAGAGATCTCGGCCGGGCGGGTGGACTCGTAGAAGTCGAGGTAGCCGCGGTGCAACCGAACCCAGGCGGTGTGGTCCGTCTGACGAAGGTCGTCCACCACCCACTGCGCAGGGTCGCGCGACATTGCTCAGGACTCCTTGACGCGGACCATGCCCTCCTGGGCGACGGTCGCGACGAGGGTGCCGTCGGCGGCGAACATCCGCCCGATGCCCAGACCTCGTCCGCCCGACGCGGAGGGCGACTCCTGGCTGTAGAGGATCCACTCGTCGGCGTGCACCGGACGGTGGAACCACATGGCGTGGTCGAGGCTGGCCGGCCGCAGCCGCCGGTCGGTCCACGTCAGTCCGTGCCGTCGGATGACGGGCTCGAGCAGGGTGTAGTCGGAGGCGTAGGCGAGGACGGCCGCGTGGACCAGGGGGTCGGCGGGGAGCGTGCCCAGCGCCTTCATCCAGACGCTCTGGTTGGCGACCAGCTCCGGTCCGGGGGCGACGAAGAGGTTGTTCTCGACGTGGCGGTGCTCGATCGGCCGCTTGGTGAGGTGACGGGCGCCCGGGTGGTCGATGCCACCGAACTCGTCGGCCAGGGATCGCAGCTCGTCGGGGCCGGGGACCTCGGGCATCGGGTCCTGGTGGTCCAGGCCGCTGGACTCCTCCTGGAAGGACGTGATCATCGACAGGATGGGCAGGCCCTCCTGGATCGCGTGCACCCGCCGGGTGGAGAACGAGTTGCCGTCGCGCATCCGCTCGACGGCGAACCTGATCGGCTTGGTGTCGTCGCCGGGTCGCATGAAGTAGCCGTGCAGCGAGTGGATCCGTCGCGCACCGTCGCCGTCGTCGATGTCCTGCATCGTCCGTCCGGCGGCCATGACGCACTGCGCGAGCACCTGTCCACCGAACACCCGGCCGTGCGGCATCTTCTGGCTGCGCCCGAGGAAGACCGTGGCACCGGACTCGCCGAAGTCGGCTCGGTCGCCAACCCCTTCGACGGTGATCCGGGCGGTACCCAGCTCCTCGAGGTCGAGGGTGTCGAGCAGGTCGGCCAGCGGGTCGAAGTCAGGGGAGCTCTCGTCGGTCACGCACCGACCCTAGCGGGGCGGCTCACCCGTTCCCGCAGCAGATCGACCGCACGCTCGGCCGCCGGGTGGTGCTCGACCGAGGCCTTGACCGCGACATAGACGTGGCGCACCGGGGTGGGTGAAACCAGGGGAACCGCGACGACACCGGCCGGCAGTCGAGCGGCGCCGAGGCCGGGGAGGACGGTGACCCCCACGCCGGCGGCGACGAACGAGATCGCCGTCGGGTAGTCGTGCGTCTCGATCCGGAAGTCGGGCGTGAACCCGGCCTCGGTGCAGGCGTCGAGGATCACCTGACGGCAGAAGCCGCGGTTGAAGTCGTTGTCGACCCAGCGGTCGCTCGCCAGCTCGCCCAGTGCCACCTGGGGCTCGCCGGCGAGGCGGTGGTCGTCCGGCACGACCACGACGTAGGGGTCGTCGAGCAGGTGGTGCACCCTGGACTGGCCCGCGCCACCGCGGTCGCGCAGGTGCTCCTCCGCGCCGCCGACGAAGACCTCGATGTCGGGGTCGGGGTGGTCGTCGCCGAGCAGCTCGATCAGCCGCAGGTCCAGGCGCAGGTCGGGAAACTCGTGCATGAGGCCTGCCACGACCGGCGGGATCCAGGCCGCTCCGGCCGAGGCGAAGTAGCTGATCGACAGTCGGCCCACGCGACCCGCACGCAGGTCGCCGACCACGCCCTCGACGCCGCTGAGCGACTCGAGCACCCGGCCCGCCTCGTCGGCGAGCGTGCGCCCGGCCGCGGTCGGCTCGATGCCGCGGCCCTTGCGCTCGATCAGCCGCAGGCCGGTCTCACGCTGGAGGGTGGCGAGGTGCTGGCTCACCGCCGAGGGCGTGTAGCCCAGGGTGGTGGCCGCGGCGCCGACCGAACCCGTGGCGACGACGGTGCGCAGCACCCGGAGGCGGTGGACGTCCAGCATGGCCCGACAATACAGCGATGCTTAACAGAAGTGAAGAAACCATCGCTTGTGCTGATGTGTCAGACCCTCGACGATGGCAGGGTGACCACCCTGACCAGCCCGGCGCTGCAGCCCTGTGACCCACCCTCGTCGACAAGGGCCGAGGGCGGGACCAAGGCGTTCCTCGCGGCCGTCGTGACGATCGTGCTGTGGGCCTCGGCCTTCGTCGTGATCCGCAGCAGCGGAGCCCACCTGTCGCCGGGCCCGATGGCGCTCGCGAGGGTGGCCGTGGCCACCCTCGTGCTCACCCCCTTCGTCCTGCACGGCCGGGGGCGCAGCGTCCTGCACGGCCGGGGGCGCAGCGTCCTGCACGGCCGGAGGCGCAGCGTCCTGCGCGGCCGTGGGGGCACAGTGGGGTCGCTGCTGCCCCGAGGTCGTGAGCTGCTGCCGGTGGTCGGCTACGGCGCGCTCTGGTTCGCCGGCTACAACCTGGCGCTCAACGCCGCCGAGCGGCACGTGGACGCCGGCACCGCGGCCCTGCTGGTCAACGTCGCACCCGTGCTGATCGCCGTGGGCGGCGGGATCTTCCTGCGCGAGGGCTTCTCCCGCCCGCTCTTCCTCGGCTGCGCCGTCGCCTTCGGCGGGATCGCCCTCATGGCGACCGGGTCCAGCGGCGGCCGCGACGCCCTTGGCATCGTCCTCGGGCTCGTGGCCGCCGTCCTCTACGCCTCCTCGGTGATCATGCAGAAGGTCACGCTGCGCAGCATCGATGCGTTGCGCGCCACCTGGCTGGGCTGCGTCGTCGGCACGGTGGTCACGCTGCCGTTCGCGGGCGACCTCGTGCGCGAGGCCCAGGGTGCGCCGACCTCGGCGCTGCTCGGCGCGGCATACCTGGGGGCCTTTCCGACGGCCGTCGCCTTCACGACGTGGGCCTATGCGCTGCGTCGTATGCCGGCCGGCCGCCTCGGGCCCTTGGGTTACCTCGTGACGGTGCTCTCGGTCCTGATGTCGTGGGCGTTCCTGTCGGAGGTCCCGACCGCGCCCGCCCTGGCCGGCGGCGGGATCTGCCTGCTCGGTGTCGTCGTCAGCCGGTGGCGCCCGCGCTCACGCGACCAGCGGTGACCGGCCGTGTCGCGGGGGACGGGCGGACTGCGCGTCCGCCCAGGCCAGCGCCAGGCGCTCGACGGCTTCGTCCACCACCTCGGGGGAATGCCCGGTGAAGGGCAGCCGCACGAAGCGTTCCATGCCGCCCTCGACGGCGAACTGGGCGCCGGGTGCCAGGACGACGCCGCGCTGGTCGGCCGCGGCGCACAGGGGGGTGGAGAGCGCGTCGGGCAGCTCCACCCACAGGCACAGTCCTCCTTCCGGCATGCGAAAGCGCCACTGCGGCAAGCGATTTCGCAGAGCGCCGACAAGCGCGTCCCGGCTGGACACGATGGCACTGCGCCGCTCGGTGATGATCGGCTCGCGGTGGGCCAGCAGGTCGGTCAGCACCAGCTGTTCGAGGACCGGGGCGCCGAGGTCGAGGGTCAACCGCGCGCTGACCAGGGCCGCCATCAGGTCACGCGGCGCGCGGATCCAGCCGACGCGCAGGCCGCCCCAGAAGGACTTGCTCGCCCCTCCCAGCGTGACGGTGCGTGGGTGGTGCGCTCCGAGCGGCCGCGGCAGGACGAGCTCGGGGTCGTGGGCCAGGTCGACGAGCGTCTCGTCGACGATGCCGACCGTGTGCGTGCTGGCGAGCACACCGGCGAGTTCGGCTCGCTGCGCGTCCGGCATGAGGGCGCCGGTGGGGTTGTGGAAGTCGGGGATGAGGTAGGCCGCCCGGGGAGCGGTCTGCCGCAACGCGGCATCGGCCGCCTCCACGTCCCAGCCGTCGCGATCGAGGGGCAGGGCCACGGGACGGGCGCCCGAGCGACGCAGCGTGTCGATGGCGTTCGGATAGGTCGGGCTCTCGAGCAGCACGCGGTCGCCCGGCGAGAGCAGGGCACGGGCAGCAACCGCCAGACCGGCCAGTGCTCCGCTGGTCACCATGATCTGGTCGGGCGTCGTCGCCAGCCCGCGCTGGGTGAAGCGGTCGGCCAGGGCCTCGCGCAGGCTGTTCAGGCCCAGCGGGTGGTAGCCGGTGCCGGCGAGGTAGCGGGGCAGCTCGAGCATGGCGCGCTCGTAGGCCGCCACCGTCCCGCCCGGGGCGCTCATGGAGGCACAGGTCAGGTCGATGACGTCACCGACGAGCTGGTCCGATGCGGGCTGCAGGGCGGTGCCCTGGCGGCGGCCGGGTCCCCCACCCGGCAGCGCCGCGACGCTCCCAGACCCCTGGCGGGAGGCGAGGTAGCCGCGGTCGCGCAGCTCGGCATACGCACGGGTGACGGTGGTACGGCTCACGCCGAGGGCACTGGTGAGGTCGCGCTCGCTGGGCAGGCGGGTCCCGACCGGGACCCGACCGTCGGCGACGAGCAACCGGACGGCGTCGGCGAGGCCCCGGTAGGCCGGGGTCGTCTCCAGGGCTGCCCCGAGCATGGGGACCAGCCGGGACGCGGAGATGCTTCGAACCACCATGCAGACCACTTTTGCACAATTGGCTATGGAAGAACAGACCAATGAAGGCCAATCTTGGTTCTGTGACCCGAACCAGCCTGACCTCGATGACCCCGGTGGAACAGCTGCGGGCCGGCCGGACCACCCGTCGGCTCGTCCAGCTCGCTGTCGGCCTGACCCTTTACGGCGTCTCGATGGGCATGATGGTGCGCTCAGGTCTGGGGCTCGACCCGTGGGACGTCTTCCACTACGGCATCGCCCAGCACCTGCCGGTCAGCTTCGGCACCGTGACGATCATCGTGGGCATGGCCGTGCTGCTGCTGTGGATCCCGCTGCGGCAGTGGCCGGGCCTGGGGACCGTGGCCAACGTCATCGTGATCGGCCTGGCCACGGACGCCACCCTCGCTCTGCTCGACGCGCCGGACGCCATGCCCGTCCGGGTCGCGCTCCTGCTCGGCGGGATCGTGTCCAACGGTCTGGCGGGCGCGCTCTACATCGGCAGCCAGTTCGGCCCCGGCCCGCGCGACGGGTTGATGACGGGCCTGGTGCGCCGCACCGGTCGCAGCTTCCGGTTGGTGCGCACCAGCATCGAGGTCACGGTGCTCATCGTGGGCTGGCTGATGGGAGGCGTCGTGGGCGTCGGCACGATCCTGTACGCCGTGCTGATCGGACCCGTGGTGCAGGTGTTCCTGCCGATCTTCACCGTGCCGCTGGAGACACCCCGCGCCGGCCCGCTGCCCACGGGGAGCGGCTCCCTGTCGGGTGGCGGCGCCCGGTCAGATGGCGGCGCCCGGTCAGGCGTCGAGGGCCAGCACGAAGGGGAGCACGCCAGAGGCACCGGCGCGACGCAGGGCGGCAGCAGCCACGGTGATCGTCCAGCGCGAGTTGGCGATGTCGTCGACGAGCAGGACGGGGCCGTCGAGCCCGCGCAGCGCTGACGCCTGCTCGGGGCCGACCTCGAGCCGACCCCACACCCCGGCCAGCCGGAAGGCGCTGTTGCCGCCGGCCTCGCCGACCGGACCGCCGTCCACGGGGTCGAGGGCGCCGAGCCACTGCATTCGGCCCAGCTCGGCGATGCCCCTGGCCAGCGACTCGACGAGCTGTGGCCTGGTGCGTGAGGGCACCATCGCCACGGCCACCGGGCGCTGCGCCCAGCCCCAGTCACGCAGGATGGGCACGCAGGCCCGCAACAGCTCTGGCGGCACCTCGCCGTCGGGTGCCCGCAGCAGCGTGCGCAGCTGTTGTCCCCAGCCGAGGTCGGTCAGCCGCGCCACCGCTCGCCCGGTCTCCATGGCCTCGTCGGGCTTGATCTTGCCGCGGACGGGCACCCCGAGGCGGTCCATCCCCGACGGCCACTGGGCGCGGGACTCCAGCTCTACACCCGCTCGCTCCAGCCGGCCCCGGGCGGTCGTGACCGCCGTCTGCGGGATGTCGGTCGGGAACCAGACCCCGGCGCAGGAGTCGCAGCGGCCGCACTTCGCGGCGGAGTCGTCGTCCAGCGACTCCTGGAGGAAGGCCATCCGGCACTGCGCCGTCTGCTCGTAGGTCACCATCAGGTCCTGCTCCCGCACGCGCGCGGCGGTGACGCGCTCGTAGCGCTCGGCGTCGTAGCTCCACGGCTGACCGGTCGAGGTCCACCCGCCCGGCACCCGCTGGACCGCGCCGTCGACGTCGAGCACCTTGAGCAGCAGCTCGAGCCGGGTGCGACGGATGTCCACGATCGACTCGAGAGCGACGGTCGACACCGCCTTGCTGGACTCGGCCAAGGCGGTCAGGACCGCGTCGGCCTGCTCCTGGCGCGGCATCGAGGCGGACGCGAAGTAGGCCCAGATGTCCTTGTCCTCCGGGCCGGGCAGCAGCAGCACGTCGGCGCGCTCGGTCGCCCGACCGGCACGGCCGACCTGCTGGTAGTACGCCACCGGCGACGACGGCGCACCGAGGTGGAGCACGAACCCGAGGTCGGGCTTGTCGAAGCCCATCCCGAGCGCCGACGTGGCGACCAGCGCCTTGACCTGGTTGTCGCGCAACATCGCCTCGAGCCGCTCGCGGTCGGCCGGGTCGGTGCGCCCGGTGTAGGCGCGCACCTCGTGGCCGGCCTCGCGCAGCGCCACGGCGATGTCCTCGGCGGCCGAGACGGTCAGGGTGTAGACGATCCCGCTGCCGGGCAGCGAGTCGAGGTGGGCCAGCAGCCAGGCGAGGCGCTGCTCGGGAGAGGTGAGCGCCATGACGCCGAGGCGCAGTGAGTCGCGGGCCAGCCCACCCCGCAGGGTCAGGACATCGTGTCCGCCCGCGCCGAGCTGCTCGACGACGTCGGTGACGACGCGGGCGTTGGCGGTGGCCGTCGTGGCCAGCACGGGGGTGCCTGCCGGGAGCGTCGTGAGCAGGTCGCGGATGCGGCGGTAGTCGGGACGGAAGTCGTGGCCCCAGTCGGAGACGCAGTGCGCCTCGTCGACGACGAGCAGGCCACAGCGGCGGGCGAGGTCGGGCAGCTGTTCGTCGCGGAACCGCGGGTTGTTGAGCCGCTCGGGACTGACCAGCAGGACGTCCACCTCGTCGGCAGCGAGGGCCGCGGAGACCTGCCCCCACTCATCGGCGTTGGCGGAGTTCATCGTGACCGCGCGGATGCCCGCCCTGCTGGCCGCCGCGATCTGGTCACGCATCAGCGCGAGCATGGGCGACACGATCACGGTCGGGCCGGCACCGTCGGCCCGCCGCAGCGCCGTCGAGACGAAGTAGACCGCCGACTTGCCCCACCCGGTGCGCTGCACGACCAGCACCCGCCGCCGCCCGCCCACCAGGGCCTCGACCGCGTCGAGCTGGCCGTCGCGGAACTGCACGTCGTCGCGCCCCACCAGTCGCCGGAGGACGGTCGTGGCGGAGTCACGCAGGTCGGCGTGCAGGTCGGGGACCGGGTCGTCGCCAAGGTCGGCGCGCCGGTCGAGGTCTGCGGTGGTCTCCATGGCGACCACCGTATGCCGCGGACCTGACACCCCTGCGAGGATGTCCACATGGCCCCCGACCACGACCCCCACCAGGGCACGCAGCACGTCACCGACGACGCGCCGACGCAGCTCGCCTCCCTGGCATCGCGGTACCGGGTCAACGTGCCACTTCGGTGGAGCGACATGGACGCGTACGGGCACGTCAACAACGTGCAGTTCCTGCGGTTGCTCGAGGATGCCCGGGTGATCGGCTTCGAGGACTGGTTCGGGCAGGACCGGTCGGTGCTCGACGAGGGCATCCTCGTGGCGCGTCACGAGATCGAGTACCTCGCACCGCTCCTCTTCCGCGTGCCCCCGATCGTCGTCGAGATGTGGGCCACCAAGATCGGCGGCGCCGGCTTCGACCTGGCCTACGAGGTGCGCGACGGCCGCGCCGCGACCGAGGGTGGGGACGGCGACATCGTCTATGCCCGTGCCGAGACCACCCTCGTCCTCTACGACTTCACGACGAGCACACCCCGGCGCATGGACCCGTCACTGCGCGCCATGCTCCAGGAGCACTCGGGCGACCCGGTCCCGTTCCGCTGGCGACGACGCTGATGGAGCTGACCTTCCCGGACCTCCAGGGGCTCGACGACCTGCGCACCTACGTCGCGCGCGCCAAGGCGGCTGACGAGGACGGTGCGATCCGCCTCCAGGCCCAGGGCCAGACCCTCGCGGCCTACGTCGGCGTGCTGCCGGGTAGCGGCCTGATGGCCGAGGGCGTGGTCATCGGCCTGAGGACCATGCCCCTGGCCGCGCCGGCCCACGTCGACGTCACCGTCGCCCTGAGTGCGCTGGGCGATCGGCTGGCGCGCGGGTCCGACACGACAGTGCCCCTCCCGCCCGTGACGGTGAGCGTCGCGTGGGCGGCGATGGCGCCACCGCGTGGCGGCTGGGAACGCGTCGGTGCCCTCACCGCCGACGAGGTGTATGCCGTGGCGCGCCAGGGCATCGAAGAGGTCGCCTCCGGGGCGCCCGCCGATGCGGGTGGAGCGGCGGTGACAGCCCTGCGCAAGCAGGTGTGGGGCCGCCTCACGAGCACCACCCCGCCGGTACCCGCGGGCGGTGCGTTCGCGGCATACGTGCTCGGATTTGTTGTCACGGGTCCTGGTGCCGCGCCGGGCTCAGAGGTGACGGTGTGGGCGCACGGCCGCTGGACGCGGCTCTCGACGCCCGCGGGTCACGTCCTGATCCGCTGACCGGCCACGGCCACCAGGGACGCGACGACGCTGAGCCCCAGCCACATCGTCACGAACACGGGCACGTCCTGCCCTGCGGCGGTGTGCCGGGCCGCGAACACCGCGCCGGCGGCGGCGATGCCGAGCACCGAGCCGAGGACGTCGGCGAGCTGGAGCGACGACGACGTCGAGCCGTGGTCGGACGCCGGTGTCAGCGTGAGCGAGAGCACGGACAGGCTCGCGGTGCCCAGACCCATCCCGAGTCCGCACGCGACGAGGGCCACCGCGACCAACCACGGGTGCCAGTCGAAGTGGGTGACGGCCACGACCCCGAGCAGTCCCAGGGTCAGCAGCACGCCTCCGGCGACGACGAGCTGGTGGCGGCGCCCCGCCCAGCGGTCGCGGCCCTGGACCCACGACCCGGCCGACCACCCGAGTGAGCCGATGGCCAGGATCGTGCCAGCGGTGCCGAGGGACTGCCCACGCTCGTTGACGAGCATCAACGGGACGTAGGTGAGGGTGCCGAAGAACGAGCAGGTCAGCAGGAACCGGGCCAGCATCACCGACGGCAGTCCGCGGCGCATCGACCAGGTGCCACGGGGCAGCAGCAGGGGCGCGATGGCGGCGATGCCTGCGGCGCCGACGAGCGCGACCGCGGTCTTGACCGACCAGCTGAGCTCCAGGTCGTGGGTGCCCCACTGCAGCGCGCCTGCGGAAGCGGCGATGAGCACCCCCAACCACGCGGCTCGTGCGTGCTGCCGGCGGTCGCGGCTCGAGCCGTCGATCCCCTCGCCGGAGCTCTCTATCTGTCCGCGGCGGGCGAAGACCAGGGCCAAAGCCACCACGACAGGGACCACCACGAGCCAGAACACCCAGCGCCACGACCACGTGGTCGTGACCCACGCTGAGATCGGCGGACCGAGGAGCGAGGGAAGGACCCAGGCGGCCGAGATGGCGCTGAACACCTTGGGACGCAACGACTCCGGGTAGGCGCGGCCGATGACGACGTAGCCCGCGACGATGATGAGGCCGGCGCCGAGCCCGGCCACACCGCGTCCGGCGAGGAACAGTCCGAAGGTCTGGGAGCCGCCGCACAGGGCGCACCCGGCGCCGAAGAGCAGCTGACCGGCAAAGAGGGACGGCAGCGGCCCGGCGCGGTCGCACCACACCCCGGCGAGGACGATGCCCAGCAGCTGGGTCGTCAGCATCACCGAGAAGGCGAGTCCGTAGGACCGCACGGCGTCCAGCTCCTGGGCGGCGTCCGGCATGGCAGTCGAGACCGCCATGCCCTCGAAGGCGATGACGGTGATCAGGGCGAGGAGCGAGATGGACAGCAGCACGTAGCGCGGGTGGAAGACCCCCACGCGGTGCTCGCCCGGCGTCGGCTCCGGAGACCCGCCCGGAGTGGCGCCCCGAGTGGCGCCTCGTGTGGCCGTGTCGCCGGCCAGCTCCTCGTGCGACGGGGGCGGGGGCGGGCTGGTCACCGGCTCAACGGTACGCCGCGCTCGGCGAGCACCTCGGCAAGGGTGTCGATGCGGTCGGACACGATCCCGTCGACGCCCAGGTCGAACAACCGGTGCATCTCGCCAGCGTCATCGATGGTCCAGACGTGGACGTGCTTGCCCATCGCGTGGACGCGTTCGACCAGGGCCGGGGTCACCAGGTCGAGTCGGCGACCCCCGACCACGTGCCCGGTCGGGATCTGCAGGACGGCGGCGGGGGAGCGCAGCCAGCCCGCGATCCGCTGGGGGGCCAGCCGCAGGGCTGCGACCTCGGCCGGGCCCGTCGCCGTGGCGAGTCCGGGACCGACCAGCCGGCGCACGGCCCTGAGGCGGCGGTCCGAGAACGACCCCACGCAGACCCGGTCGATCACGCCGTGCGCCCGGATCACCTCGGCGAGGGGTTCGATGGCACCGGGGGCCTTGACGTCGATGTTGATGCGGGCGTCGGGGAACTCCTCGAGCAGGTCGGACAGCAGGGGGATCGGTTCGGTCCCGTTGATCCGTGCGGATTCGACTGCGGCGTAAGGGAGCTGGGCGATCCGGCCGAACCGGTCGGTGACCCGGTCGAGACGCAGGTCGTGGAAGGCCAGCAGCACGCCGTCGGCCGTCGCGTGGACGTCCGTCTCCAGGTAGCGGTAGCCCATCCGTACCGCTTCGCGAAAGGCCGCCAGGGTGTTCTCGAGGTGCAGGTTCGCCGGGAGCTTGGCGCCACCGCGGTGGGCCAGCCCGATGGGCGTCGGTGCGTCGAAGAAGGCGAAGTCCGCTGCTCTCACCGGTCCATTGTTCCCGGAGTCGTGCCAGCGTCGCGGCGCCGGGTGCCAGCACTGCCGTCGGCCTGCGCGAGATGAACGGACGAAATTGGTCACCACGTTCACCCACACGCCCCTGACCTGCAGGAATACAGTGGGTTCAGCGGTGCTGACGGGGCGCTGCGAAGGGGGTCCGCCATGCACGACCAGCTCGACCTCCTGCGGACGCTCTCCGCCTTCACCGCAGACCTCGTCAGCGAGTACGACATGGAGGACATGCTCCAGAACCTCGCCGAGCGCGTCACCGAGGTCCTGGACCTGGCGGGCAGCGGCGTCACCCTCGACGTGGACGGTCGGCTGTCCTTCGTGTCGGCCGTGACGGGTCCGGTGGCGCAGCTCGAGCGCCTGCAGGAGTCGCTCCAGCAGGGGCCCTGCGTCGACTCCTGCTACTCGGGGGTTGTGGTCGCGGTGGGTGACGTCAGGGACGCGGAGGACCGCTGGGGCGGCTATGCCCAGGTCGCCCTCGGTCTGGGGATCAACGCCGTAGCAGGCATCCCGATGAGGTTGAAGGGCAAGGGAATCGGCGCCCTGAACCTCTATGCGGCCGAGGTGCGCGACTGGTCCGCCGAGGACCTCGCCGCGGCTCAGGCACTGGCCGACATGGCCACGGCCTACCTCGCCAACGCGTCGCGGCTGCAGCAGCAGGTGGACCTGTCCGAACAGCTCTCCCGTGCGCTGACGTCGCGGGTCGTGGTGGAGCAGGCCAAGGGCGTACTGGCCGAGGCGGCAGGGGTCAGCGTGGACGACGCGTTCCAGCGGATTCGCGTCTGGGCCCGCAACCACAACACCCCGCTGCACACGGTGGCGGCCCGGGTGGTCGAGGACGGCCTCCGGCCCTGACGCTGCGGCCCTGACCCTGCAGCCCTGACCCTGCAGCCGTGACCTGTCAGGGCGCGGAGGTCACCTGCGTGGCGCCATGACCAGGCCGGGGAGGTCGCCCCGCCGCCAGGCAGTACGTCGCGACCTCAGCTCCGCCACCAGCGCGCGCTCCCGGGCGATCCACGGCTGCCGAGCCGGGTTCACGACGAGGCGCGCGTTCCGGAGCACGAACGGCTCCAGGTCGCGCAGGACGTCCTCGGCCTCCGTCAGGTGGGCCACGAGCGCCCGGACCGTCTCGGAGGGCAGGTGGAGGGCCGGCGGGATGGGGACCGGCGACCGCTGGGGCATCGTCTGGGCGGTCTGGGGCTGGGTCTGGGACTCGGTCTGGGACTCGGTCTGGGACTGGGTGTGGTTCTCGAGCTGCTGGGTCACGGTTACCTCCGCGTGGCGTGCCGACAGGGCACTGCCGTGCGGTCCAGAGCAGTCGTGGTCTCGTCGTCCCCCGCCCCGGGTGGCGACCCTGTGATCATAGGCTGACCTGCGCAGATGCGCACCCTTTGGGGACAAAAAACCTCATTTGGGACACGGTGCCTTGCGACTTCTGGCCACGGGTGATGGGTGTGGGCCGGTTCTGAAGGGCCCCACCCGTCACAGGTGGCCAGAAGTCGGGGAGAGGCGCGGCGGGGCCGCCGGCGCGTCAGGACGCGCGACGCAATGGAGGGGTATGCCGCGTGGTGACCACGCGGCATACCCCTCCTGGAGCGTGCGGCTAGAGCGCTGCCCACACCGTGGTGTCGGTGGGCACGAGGCCGTCGTCGGTCAGCGGACCGGAGGCCACGATGACGGACGCACCGTCGGGCAGGGCGACCGGTTCGGTGCCGAAGTTGGTCACCACCAGGGTGTCACCCGTGTCGCCACCCTGGCCGGTGTTGACGAGGGCGAGCACGTCGTCGCCGAAACCCTCGGCGAGCAGGAGCCCGCCGGTGCCGAGGTCGCGCTCCCGGCGGGTCCGCAGCAGCGACCGGTAGAGCTCGAGGGTCGAGCCGTCCACGCCGTCCTGCTGGTCGACGGCGTACTCGCCGTAGAACTCGGGCTGCGGCAGCCACGTCTGGTCGGAGGGCCCGAAGCCAAAGGAGGGGGCGTCCTTCTCCCACGGGATCGGCACGCGGCACCCGTCACGACCCAGCTCCTTGCCGCCGGAGCGCAGGTAGGTCGGGTCCTGCCGGGACGCGCCGGGCATGTCGGTCGAGTCGGGCAGGCCGAGCTCCTCGGCCTGGTAGAGGTAGGCGCCGCCGGGCAGCGCCAGCATCAGCTGGGTTGCCGCGCGGGCGCGCTGCAGGCCGAGCGCGCGGTCGGGCTGCGGGTGCTCGGCGCCGATGCCGTTCGGGCGACGCTGACCGACCGGCAGGCCGAGCCGCGAGGCGTGCCGCACCACGTCGTGGTTGGACAGCACCCAGGTGCTCGGTGCGCCCACGGAGTCGGCCGCCGCGAGGGAGGACTCGATGACCTCGCGCAGGTCGCCGGCGCGCCACTGGGACTGCAGGAAGTCGAAGTTGAACGCCTGGTGCATCTCGTCCGGGCGGACGTAGCGCACCGCGCGCTCCTGCGGTCGGACCCAGGCCTCGGCGACGAGGATGCGCTCGGGGTCGCCGTACTCGGCCAGCACCTTGTGCCAGCGGCGGTAGACGTCGTGGACCGCGTCCTGGTCCCACATGGGCGGCATCGGGGCGCCGGGCTTCACCTCGCCGTCGAGGATGTGCAGCTCGGCGTCGTAGTTGGGCAGGCCCTTCTCCTTGATGAGGCCGTGCGCCACGTCGACCCGGAAGCCGTCGATGCCACGGTCGAGCCAGAAGCGCAGGATCGACTCGAACTCGTCGCCGATCTCGGGGTTGTCCCAGTTGAGGTCGGGCTGCCTGACGTCGAAGAGGTGGAGGTACCACTGGCCGGGCTGGCCGTCGGCCTCGGTGATGCGGGTCCAGCCGTCGCCACCGAAGACGGAGTGCCAGTCGTTGGGGGGAGTGCTGCCGTCGGCGCCCAGTCCGTCGCGGAAGATGTAGCGGTCGCGCTCGGGGCTGCCCGGACCCGCGGCCAGGGCGGCCTTGAACCACTCGTGCTCGTCGGACGTGTGGTTGGGCACGAGGTCGACGATCACCTTGAGGCCGAGCTCGTGGGCCCTCGCGACCATGGCGTCGGAGTCGGCGAGGGTGCCGAAGAGGCCGTCGATGTCGCGGTAGTCGGCCACGTCGTAACCGGCGTCGGCCTGCGGGGACTTGTAGAAGGGGCTGAACCAGACCGCGTCGACGCCGAGTGCCTTGAGGTAGTCGAGCCGGGCGGTCACGCCGGGCAGGTCGCCGATGCCGTCGCCGTCGGCGTCGGCCCAGGACCGCGGGTAGATCTGGTAGATCACGGCATGGCGCCACCAGGCGGCGTCAGCCGAGGCAGCGGGGTGGATGAGGTCGGTGGAGAGGGTCGTCGTCACGGTCAACCATGCTGACGCATCGAACGCGTTCGGGGAAACCAGCCCTCCACCGTCTTGCCCAGCGGAACCAGCGCACGACCTGGCCGGACGAAACCCCTGCGACAGGTGCTCCGCGAAACTGCCCCGCCCCCGCGGCATACCTCGCGGGTTGACGGGCTCAGTCCTCCAGGGTGTTGACCATGGAGTGCGCGGCGCGTTCGAGGTAGTCGCGCAGCAGGAGGTCGTTGGCCGGTGGGAGGTCGAGGGTGTCCACGGCCGCCATCATGTGCAGCAGCCAGCGGTCGCGCTGCGCGGGGGTCACCTTGAACGGGTGGTGGCGCATCCGCAGCCTCGGGTGGCCACGCTGCTCGGAGTAGGTGCCCGGGCCGCCCCAGTACTGCTCGAGGAACATGCGCAGCCGCTCCTCGGCGGGGCCGAGGTCGGCCTCGGGGTAGAGCGCACGCAGCGCCTCGTCCTGCGCGACGCCGCGGTAGAACTCGTGCACGAGCTTGCGGAACGTCTCGTGACCGCCGACCTGGTCGTAGAAGCTGCCGGACTGGTCACCGCCGGGCGTCTGGGGCAGCAGCGTGCTCACGATGCACCGCCTGCGGGACCGAAGGGAGTCATGACCGGCGCCGTGACGCCGTTCGCGTCGAAGGCTTCCTTGACCCGCTCGCGGATCTCACGCGAGACGCCGTACTGCTCCTCCGGTGCGGTCTTGGCGATCACGCGGATCGTGACCACGGAACCCGTGATCGACTCGACGCCCACCACCTGGGGTTCGTCGAGGAGCTTGTCCTGCCAGTCGGGGTTCTGGTCGAGGTCGTGCACCACGGAGCGGATGAGGGGGATCACCTTGTCGAGGTTCTCGGAGTAGGCGACCGGGATGTCCACGAGCGCTGTCGACCAGCCCTGGCTCTTGTTGCCGATCCGGACGATCTCGCCGTTGCGGATGTACCAGACCACTCCAGAACCGTCGCGCAGCCGGGTGACCCGCAGGCTGACCTCCTCGACCGTGCCGGTGGCCTCGCCGGTGTCGATGACGTCGCCGACGCCGTACTGGTCCTCGAGGATCATGAAGATCCCGGACAGGAAGTCCTTGACCAGGCTCTGCGCGCCGAAACCGAGCGCCAC
Source organism: Pedococcus sp. P2_E5 (assembly GCF_056403895.1). NCBI lineage: Bacteria > Bacillati > Actinomycetota > Actinomycetes > Micrococcales > Intrasporangiaceae > Pedococcus > Pedococcus sp. P2_E5. The sequence goes on along the minus strand of NZ_JBFUEP010000006.1, from coordinate 72,750 downwards.
CCCGCCGACGCCGGCCGAGGCCAACAGCGGTCCGAGGGGCACGTGGAAGATCGCCATCACCGTGAGGACGGTGACGAGCCCGACGACGAACGTCACCATGCTGCGCAGCAGCGACCCCATCGTGAGGGTGCGCTGACGGTGCCGCTCGTGGGCCGCCCCGGTGGCGTGGGCCAGCACCCGGCTGGCCCGAGAGGTGTCGCCGCTGCGCCGGGCGTCGGACTTCGCGATGGTCGTGGCGACCACGCGACCGATCGAGCGCAGCATCAACCACCGGAGCACGAAGGCTGCGAGCACCGTGATCACCGCGGCGAGCGGGTCCCCGACGAACCAGTCCCAGACTTCGTGGGGAGTGACCTCGCTGAGTGCCTTCAGGAATGCGACTGCGTCAGGCATCGGCATCCCGCTGCTGTGCGCGCAGGGCGCGCGCGACAGGGTCGCGGTTCTCGACCACCAGGCGACGCAGCGCCGCCGGCGCATCGGGGTGGGCGGTCAGCCACGCCTCCGTCGCCGCGTGGAGGCGGGCATCGGCGAGGGCCATCGGGTAGAAGCCGCGGACGAGGATCTCGACGATCGCGTGGGACGTCTTGGTCTCCACGGTGCCGAGCATCGCGAGGTACTTCTCGACGTACGGCTCGAGCAGGCCGGTGTCGTGGACGTTCCCGAAGCCGGCGGCCACCGCTTCGAGCACCGAGTTGGGCAGGCCGTCCTCCTCGACGCCGCGACGCCAGGCAGTTGCCTTGGCCTCGGCGGTGGGCAGGGCGGCGCGCGCCTGCTCGGCGCGCTCGCGACCGGTGGCGGTGTTGTCGCGCTGCAGCTCGGCGTCGATGTCGTCGGTCGTGGCCTCACCGCAGGCGGCGAGCGAGGTGAGCAGCGCCCACCGCATGTCGGTGTCGACCGCGAGGCCGTCCAGGACCTGCGTGCCGTCGAGCAGACCACGCAGGTATGCCGCGTCGTCACCACCGCGCTGGTGCGCGGCATACGCGCCCACCAGCTGGAGCTGGGCGTCGCTGCCGGGCTCGGCGGACAGGGCCAGCTCGCGCAGGCCCGCCGCCGCCGCGGTGACCGTCGGCTCCCGGTGCTGGGGCGCGACGTAGAGGCGCAGGGTGGTCGACAGCTGGCCGAGCAGGGTGCGCAGCAGGGTGGAGTCGGTCTCGCCGGGGAGGGAGGCCAGCACCAGGGAGACGAAGTCGCGGGCGCCCATCTCGGCGTCGCGGGTCATGTCCCACGCCGCACCGAGCACGAGGGCGCGGGGCAGGCTGTCGGTGAAACCGCGCGGATGCGCGAGCGCCGTCGCGAGGGAGCGCGGGTCGAGGCGGATCTTGGCGTAGGCCAGGTCGTCGTCGTTGACGAGCAAGAGGTCGGGCGCCGGACGGCCGATCAGCTCGGGCAGGTCGGTCGACTCCCCGTCGACGTCGAGCTCGAGCCGGTCGGTGCGCACGAGCGTGTCGTCCTCGACGGAGTAGAGGCCGACGGCGAGGCGGTGCGGGCGAAGCGTCGCGTAGTCCGGTGCGTGGGTCTGGGCGATCGACGCGGACGAGATCAGGCCCTGGTCGTCGGTCTCGATCTCGGGGCGCAGCGTGTTGACGCCGGCGGTCTCGAGCCACAGCTTGGACCACGTGCCGAGGTCGCGCCCGGACGTCTGCTCGAGCTCGTGCAGCAGGTCGGCCAGGGTGGTGTTGCCCCAGGCGTGCTTGGCGAAGTAGGCGCGCAGGCCGGCCGTGAACGGCTCACGCCCGACGTAGGCGACGAGCTGCTTGAGGACCGAGGCGCCCTTGGCGTAGGTGATGCCGTCGAAATTGACCTCGACGTCCTCGAGGTCGTGGATCGGGGCGACGATCGGGTGGGTGGAGGACAGCTGGTCCTGGCGGTAGGCCCACGCCTTCTCGGAGGTGCCGAACGTCGTCCAGGCGCTCGCCCACTCGGTGACCTCGGCCTGGCAGGTCGTCGACGCCCACTCGGCGAAGGACTCGTTGAGCCACAGGTCGTTCCACCACTTCATCGTGACGAGGTTGCCGAACCACATGTGGGCGAGCTCGTGCAGGATCGTCAGCGCCCGGCGCTCGACGATCGCCTCGGTGACCTTGGAGCGGAAGACGTAGATTTCGCTGATGGTCACGGCCCCGGCGTTCTCCATCGCACCCATGTTGTACTCGGGCGTGAAGAGCTGGTCGTACTTCTCGAACGGGTACTCGCAGTCGAACTCGTTCTCGAAGAAGGCGAAGCCCAGCTTGGTGCAGTCGAAGAGGTTGTCGGCGTCCAGGTACTCCAGCAGCGACTGCCGGCAGAAGATGGCGAGCGGCACGGTGCCCCGCCGCGTCTCGACCTCGTCGCGCACGACGGCGTACGGCCCGGCGATCAGGGCCGTGATGTAGCAGGACATCCGCGGCGTCGTGCCGAACGCCCAGGTGGCCGCACCCTCGCCGGCGGGGGTCGGCTCGGGCGTGGGGGAGTTGGACACGACCTGCCAGTGGTCCGGCGCGGTGACGGTGAACCCGAACGTCGCCTTCAGGTCGGGCTGCTCGAAGACGGCGAACATCCGGCGGCAGTCGGCCACCTCGAACTGCGAGTAGAGGTAGACCTCGCCGTCGACCGGGTCGGTGAAGCGGTGCAGCCCCTCGCCGGTGTTCATGTATGCCGCGGTGGCGTCGACCGTGAGCGTGTTGCGTCCCGCCGTGGTCGGGAGCTGGACGCGCAGCCCGTCGAAGTGCGTGGCGGGGTCGAGCGACTCACCGTTGAGGGTGATCGCCTCGACCGAGGGTGCGATGAGGTCGACGAAGGTCGCGGCCCCGGGCTCGGCGCTCGTGAACGTCACCGTGGTCGTGCTGCGGAACGTGGTGTCCGAGGTGGTGAGGTCGAGGACGACGTCGTAGTGGTCGACGGCGATGACGGCGGCGCGGGCGGTGGCCTCGTCGCGGGTCAGGTTCTTGCCAGGCAACGGTGCTCCTGCGGAGGTTCGGGATGTGTTCGAAGTGCTCGGCGCCATCCTCGCACGGCCGCGGTCCACCGATTGCGCGGGCGCCGGGGGCCAATGGCAGGATTGCGGACGTGACCGTCGCCGAGACTGCTGAGACCGCCGAGACCGCCGAGTACGCCGACACCCTGACCTCTGCCGAGTTCTGGTTCGACCCGTTGTGCCCCTGGGCATGGATGACCTCCCGCTGGGGCATGGAGGTCGAGCGGGTTCGCCCGGTGGACATCACCTGGTCGGTGATGAGCCTGTCCGTCCTCAACGAGGACCGCGACCTGCCCGACGAGTACCGCGCGATGATGGACCGCGGCTGGGGCCCGGTGCGGGTGATCATCGCCGCCGCCCGTGAGCACGGTGACAAGGTGATCAAGCCGCTCTACGACGCGATGGGCACCCGGATCCACCTGGAGGGCGAGCGCGACTACGCCAAGGTCATCGGCCCAGCCCTCGAAGAGGTGGGCCTCCCGCCCGAGCTCGCTGACTTCGCGGACAGCGACGTCGTCGACGACGAGCTGCGGGCCAGCCACCAGCGGGCCATCGACCTGGTGGGCGACGAGGTCGGCACACCGGTGATCTCGGTCGACGGACAGGCCTTCTTCGGCCCCGTCGTGAGCCCGGCACCCAAGGGTGAGGACGCCGGACGGCTCTGGGACGGCTTCGTCCTGGTCGCCGCCGTCCCCGGGTTCTTCGAGCTCAAGCGGTCGCGCAACGTCGGCCCGATCTTCGACTGAAAATCCGACTGAGGAGCACACCATGCGCGTACACATCGGCGGCGACCACGCGGCATACGACCTGCTCGGTGAGCTGGTCACCTTCCTCGGGGCCGAGGGGCACGACGTGACCAACCACGGGCCCCACGCCCTGGATGCCGAGGACGACTACCCCGTCTTCGTCCTCCGGGCTGCGGAGGCCGTCGCGGCCGACCCGGAGTCGTTGGGCGTCGTGCTCGGGGGCTCCGGAAACGGTGAGCAGATGGCGGCCAACAAGGTAAAGGGCGTCCGCGCGGCCCTGTGCTACAACGCAGAGCTCGCCACCCTCGCCCGCGAGCACAACGACGCCCAGGTCATCTCCATCGGCGGCCGGATGAACACGGTCGAGGAGGCCAAGGCCATGGTCGCAGCGTTCCTCGCCACCCCGTTCTCCGGCGCTCCCCGCCACCAACGGCGGATCGACATGGTCAGCGCCTACGAGCACGACGGCACGCTGCCCCCGCTGCCCTGATCTGGGTGGATGGTGCGCGCGACGGGGTGAGCTCCGACTACTGTTGACGACGGGCTGGAACAGGGGCCGGCCCACCCCGCAGACGCCAAGGGTGCCCCCGCACCTGCCTTGCCGAAGGATCTTCACTCGTGGACATCGACAGGACGGTGCTCGCTCGCCGCTCCGTGATGTCCCGCGTCCAGCGTGGCCGGGTCAGGTTCGTGCGCTGGGGGCAAGCGGTCACCGCCATCGGCATCGTCGTCGTCACGGCGGGCCTGTGCTGGGCAATGGAGAGGTGGCAGAACTACGTCCCCTTCTCGACCTACGTCCCGCTGGCGGTCCTGGCCGGACTCTTCCTCACGCCGAGGGTGCTGGCTGCCGTTGACATCGCCATCCTCATCGCGGGGGGCTACACGATCTGGGCGCGGGAGACCACCCAACCCGCCCTGTTGGGCGCCTACGCCGTCCTGACCAGCGTCATGCTGATCATGTTCTCGGTCGCCACGTCACGGGCCAGGCTTGGTGTCCAGGGAAACCTCGGTGAGTCGATGCTGGTCGACCTGCGCGACCGCCTGCGCACCCAGGGCGAGCTCCCCGAGCTGCCCCCCGGATGGGGAGCCGAGCTGTCGGTGCTGTCGGCCTACGGTGACTCGTTCTCCGGCGACTTCCTCGTCACGAGCAAGTCCGACGACGTCCTCGAGGTCGTGCTCGTCGACGTCTCGGGCAAGGGCATCGCAGCCGGGACCCGATCACTGCTGCTGTCCGGCGCCTTCGGCGGCCTCCTCGGGTCGATGCCCTACGACCGGTTCCTCCCGGCAGCCAACACCTACCTGCTGCGACAGGCCTGGGACGAGGGGTTCGCCACCGCCGTCCACGCCATGATCAACCTGTCCACCGGCGAGTTCAGCCTCGGCTCCGCCGGACACCCTCCTGGGGTGCGCTTCTCGGCCGGCTCAGGTCGGTGGGAGGTGCTCGAGGGTGAGGAGGGGCCTGTCCTGGGCGTCACCGAAGGCCTTGCCTTTCCCCGGATCCAGGGCCACCTGGGCCGTGGTGACGCGCTGCTTCTCTACACCGACGGTGTCATCGAGGTGCGCAACCGCGACCTGCGCGACGGGATCGACCGGATGCTCGGGACCGCTGAGCGGATGATCGGCAGGGGTTTCGAGGGCATGGCGGCCAAGATGTGCGCGGCCGCTCGTGCGGGCGAGACCGACGACCGGGCGGCCGTCCTCGTCTGGCGACGCTGAACCGCCTGCCGCGACGCTGATCCGCCTGCTTCGACGCTGAACCGCCTGCGCGGGCCTCCGGGCGTCTTCGCTGTCGGGCCGGGTCCAGGCCCCGCAGCCCTCAGCCCGCCGCGGCGGCTGCCTGGCGCCGGGCGGCGCGACGGGTGATGTCGGCGCACTCGAGACAGACCGACTCGGGAATCACACCCAGTCGCATCAGCCAGCCGAACACGATGCACCCCACGCACACCCCCGCGAGGGCCTCCAACGCCGGGAAGACGACCATCACGACGCCGATCAGGACCACGGGGACCGTCGTGCCGGCGAGCCACAGGACTGTCGCAGCCGTGGTGAACACCGCTCCCACCGCCGCGGCGAAGCGCTTGGGCGGCCCGGCGGTGTAGCGCGGCTTCGCGGACACCCTCGGCCTGACCCAGCGGTTCACGAGGATCGCCACCGGGCTGGCGGACGGCCCCCAGCCGGTGCGCAGCACGAAGTCCGCCGCGAGCACGGCATACAGCCACCACTGGTGCGCGGCGAGGGCGACGACGCCCAGCACGAGGACGACGGCCGCGATGAGCCGGACCGTGACGTCGTCGACGATGTTGGGGAACCGGGAGATGCGCATGGAGACATTATGGATTACATAAGCACTGGTTATCGACGGGTGTGTCGCAGGTCAAGACGCGCCGCTTCCGCCCTGTCGCGGGCTGCCTAGGCTGGTGCCGTGGACGGTGTCGCGAAGGGTGACGGACGGGTGCGCTCCTACAACGCGCGCAGGGGCCGCCTCTCGGCGCTCACCCTCGAACGCCTGGAGGTCCTCGGACCCCGTCATTCCATCGCCGCGGACGGGCCCTTGGTGGCGCAGGCGGCCTTCGGCCGGGTCGCCCCCCTGGTGCTGGAGATCGGCTGCGGCCACGGGGCCGCGGCGCTCGCCTACGCCGCCGCCCACCCGGAGCACGACGTGCTCGCCGTCGACGTCTTCACCCCGGCCCTGGCCCGGATGCTGGCCGAGGCGGACCGACGCGGCCTGACCAACCTGTGGATGCACCGCGGCGACGCCGTGGAGCTGCTCGCGGAGCGGGTGGCCCCCGCATCGCTGGCCGGGATCCACGTCTTCTTCCCCGACCCGTGGCCCAAGGCCAAGCACGCGAGACGGCGCTTCATCTCCCGCCCGATGCTCGACCTCATCGCCTCGCGGCTGGCCCCCGGTGGCAGCCTGCTCGTCGCCACCGACCACGACGGGTATGCCGCGCACGTGCGGTCGGCGTTCGCGGCCCAGGGCGGGTTCGTGGTCACCGAGGGGGAGCGGCCGTCGTGGCGGCCCACCGACGGCTTCGAGGCCAAGGGGCTGGAAGCCGGGCGACGGGTGAGCGAGTTCCGCGCCACCCTGCGATGACAAGGCCCCCGCGCCCGGGAGATCCCGGGACACGAGGGCCTGGCTGAGCGGGCGACGAGAATCGAACTCGCGTAGCTAGTTTGGAAGACTAGGGCTCTACCATTGAGCTACGCCCGCGTGGACCGGCAGCCGCCGTCGGGGCGTCAGGTCCGAGGCGTTAGCCTAATGCCCGCGATCGTGTGGCCAGAAATCGGCACGCCGTCGACGGGGTATGGCGCAGGTTGGTAGCGCGTCCGCTTTGGGAGCGGAAGGCCGCCGGTTCAAATCCGGCTACCCCGACGAAACAGGGGACTGGCGACCCTGGTCGGCGGGGGAGCCGGAGGCAGGCCTTCCTCGGCGGCACGGTCAGAGGCCGTACTCCTCCAGCAGCCGCAGCCAGATCTCGCTCATGGTGGGATACGAGGGCACCGCGTGCCACAGGGTCGTCAGCGGCACCTCCCCGACGATCGCCACGGTGGCCGGGTGGACGAGGTCGGCGACGTCCTGGCCGACGAAGGTGGCCCCGACGAGGACACCGGCGCCTTCGTCGACGACGATCCGCGCCTGGCCCTGGTAGCCCTCCGCCTGCAGACCCGGGCCCGCAGCCGAGTCCATCGGCAGGTCCACGACCCGGACCCGTAGCCCGCGCCCCCGTGCCTGCTCCTCGGTGAACCCCACGGAGGCCACCTCGGGGTCGGTGAAGACCACCTGGGGCGACCCGGCCGCCACCGCCCACGGCGTGGTCCGACCGGGGTCGGGCTCGCGCCCCGCCGCGCGGGCGCCGACGAGGTCGCCGACCGCACGGGCCTGGTACTTGCCCATGTGCGTGAGGAGAACCCGTCCATTGACGTCGCCCACGGCATACAGCCAGGGCTTGTCGCCGGGGACGCCCTCGACCTCCATCCGGTCCGTGACCCGGACGTACCCCTCCTCGTCGAGCTGGCCGCCGACGGCCTCGACGCCGAGGGCCTCGGTGGCGGGGGTTCGGCCGACGGCCACGAGCAGCTCGTCGGCGACGATGTGGGTGCCACTGGACAGCTCGACGGTGACCTCGCCGGTCGGGCCGAGCCGGGAGACGGACTCGGCCTTGGTCCCGAGCCGGACGTCGACACCATCACGCTCGAGTGCTGCGGCAACCGCCTGACCGGCGAAGGCTTCGTTGCCGCCCAGCAGGCCGTCGTTCATCTCGATGATGGTCACCGTCGAGCCCAGCGCGGCGAAGACCTGGGCGAGCTCGCACGCGACGACACCGCCGCCGAGCACGACGAGCCGCTCGGGGATGCGGCGACTCGTGGTGGCCTGCCGGTTGGTCCAGGGGTTCGACTCACGCAGTCCGGGGATGGGCGGGACCGTGGGAGCCGTGCCGGTGGCCAGGATCACGGCCTGACGGGCGCGGATGGTGCGTCCCTCGATCTCCACCGTCCGCTCGGCGACGAGGCGGCCCTCGCCGCGCAGCAGGGTGATGCCCACGTGGTCGAGCCAGCCGACCTGACCGCTGTCGTCGAAGGTGTCGCTGGTGCCGACCCGGTTGATCCACGAGTCGCGGCGGGCGAGCACCCCCTGCGGGTCGAGGGAGGCGCCCTCGGAGCCCTGCACCCGCTGCGAGGCCCGGGTCGCGTGGATCGGCCGCAGCAGCGCCTTGCTGGGCGAGCAGGCGTAGAAGCTGCACTCGCCGCCGACGAGGTGCTTCTCGATGATCGCGACCGTCAGTCCGGCCTTGTGGGCGCGGTCGGCGGCGTTCTCACCGACGGCGCCGGCCCCGACGACGATGACGTCCCACTCCTGCGGCGTGGTGTCCACGCTCTCTGCTGGCATGTCCTCAACGTAGACGGCGAGTCCGGGGAGAGCTCGGCGGCAAGAGGGTGGCCCGCTCGCCGACGGCCCCGGGGGATGGTCCCCCCAGGGCCGTCGGCGTGACCTGCGAGGGTCAGAAGGCCGAGGTGCCGTTCGGGGTGCCCAGACCGGTCGGGCCGTCCCAGCCGGACTTCGCCGTGCACCAGGAGGCGCAGGTCCCGTTGGATCCGGAGGTCACGTCGAACAGGCCGGCCGGGTTGGCGTAGGGCAGCGTGTTCGCGTAGCCGGCGGTGTTGCCGCTGAGCGCATAGACCGAGGCGACGATCGGGGCCGAGAGGCTGGTGCCGCCGTACTGCGCCCACGAGGACGAGGTCCTCGAGGTGGGGGCGTAGGTCGCCAGGCCCGTCGCCGGGTCGGCCACGGCCGAGACGTCCGCGATGGCACGACCGCTGCAGGCGGTCATCGCCGAGGTCTGGCCGACCGGTGCGGCGTTGAGGGTCGTGCAACCCGAGCCGGCGCCGTTCCAGGCCGACTCCGACCACCCACGGGCGCTGGAGTCCTTGACCAGCGAGGTGCCGCCGATGGCCGTCACGTAGCGCGAGGACGCCGGGAAGCTTCCGCCCTGGTACCCGTTGTCACCGGTCGACGCGGTCACGGCGATGCCGGGGTGGTTGTAGGCCGCGCCGTACGAGCTGTCGGGCAGGTCGCCTCCGCCGTAGCTGTTCGAGATCGCGGCGACGCCGGCCTGCTGTGCTGCGGTGTTCACCGCCGTTCCGAGGTCGGTGAGGCTGGCGCTGTTGGCCTGGACCAGCACGATCTTGCAGCCCGGGCAGGTCGCCGACACGGCGTCGAGGTCGAGCGCCTGCTCGCCGGCCCAGCCGACGTTGAAGCGGGGCAGGGACGTTCCGCCGGTCTGGTTGATGATGCGCAGGCAGCCGTTGGCCGTGGTGCAGGCGGACAGGCCCCACTGGGCGCGGTAGATACCGAGGTCGCGCTCGGCGTTCGGGTAGCCGTAGGCGTCGACGATGGCGACGGTGCGACCGCCGGCGGACAGCCCGGTGACCTTGTAGGCGCTCTGGATGTCGGTGGGAGTCTTGCCCGAGATGGCGTGCGGGGTGACCGGGTTGCCTGTGGGGCTGACCGCCCGGCCTTCGGCGTCGACCAGCTTGAGTGCGTGGCACGCCGCGACGGTGGGTGAGCTCGGCGTCGCGCACACGCGCTGGGCGTGGGCGCTGGGGGACGGGGCTGCCGAAGCGGCGGTGACCGCGGTCGTGACGAGCCCCAGGGATGCCGAGGCTGCCAACGCGACAGAGAGGATCTGCGTGCGCATACGAAGTGTCTCCTGACGTGGAAGGAGGCGGCCACTACCGCCTCACGCGTCGAAGACTCACGTCGAACGCATTGCCTGGCAATGGATTTCGGCCGCCAACCTCGCTGCTGGCGAAGAAATGGGACACGCCGGGGAGACCCTTGACGCAAAGTCGTGACGGATGTCATGGGCGCTCGGGCGACCGGTGTGGGGGCGGCCCCACCCGGCATACTCGTGAGGCTGGTGTGCCGCCGGTTCGGAGCGCGGGCGCGCAGCGGCTACCATGAGGTTTTGGCCCGGTCGCCGCCTGTCACAGCCGGCGCAGCGGGCCTTCGCATTGCCCCACCCGCGAGGTGACCAGCAGTGCCCCGCACCACAAGCACGCACCACGCCCCCACGACCTTGGAGTATCCCGCAGTGAAGAGTGCCGTCGAGACCCTGAACCCGACCCGGGTCAAGCTGACCGTCGAGGTGCCGTTCGAGGAGCTCAAGCCGAGCCTCGACGCCGCCTACGCCACCATCGGCTCGCAGATCCAGGTGCCCGGATTCCGCAAGGGCAAGGTTCCCTCGCGCATCATCGACCAGCGGGTCGGTCGCGGCGCGGTCCTGCAGGAGGCCGTCAACGAGGCGCTGCCGCAGTTCTACGGCCAGGCCGTGGAGGAGAACAAGGTCCGTCCCATCGGGCAGCCCGAGGTCGACGTGACCGAGGTGCCGGCCGAGGACGGCCAGGACCTCAAGTTCACCGTCGAGGTCGACGTGCGCCCCGAGGTCCAGCTGCCCGACGACTTCAGCGGCATCACCGTCGAGGTCGACGAGGCCAAGGCGTCCAACGAGGACGTCGAGGCCCGGCTCATCGCGCTGCAGGAGCGGTTCGGCACCCTCAAGGGTGTCGAGCGCGCAGTCGAGAACGGTGACTTCGTGTCCATCGACCTCAAGGCCAGCATCGGCGAGGACGAGATCGACTCGGTGACCGGCATCTCCTACGAGGTCGGCTCGGGCAACATGCTCGACGGGCTCGACGAGGCGCTGACCGGGATGGCGGCCGAGGAGACCAAGTCGTTCACGGCGCCCCTCGCCGGCGGCGACCGCGAGGGCGAGGACGCCGACGTCGTGGTGACCGTCCAGTCGGTCAAGGTCCGCGAGCTGCCCCCGCTCGACGACGACTTCGCCCAGCTGGCGTCGGAGTTCGACACCCTCAAGGAGCTGCGCGAGGACGTCACCAAGCAGGCCGACCAGGCAGCCAAGTTCGAGCAGGGCGTACAGGCCCGCGACAAGGTGCTCGAGCACCTCCTCGACACCATCGACATCCCGGTGCCGGACGGCGTCGTGGAGGCCGAGGTCAACCAGCACCTCGAGGGCGAGAACCGCCTCGAGGACGCCGAGCACCGCGCCGAGGTCGACGCCAACACCCGCAAGGCGCTCAAGGCCCAGTTCCTCCTCGACGCGATCGCCGAGAAGACCGAGGTCAAGGTCGAGCAGCCCGAGCTCATCGAGTACCTCGTCATGTCCGCCCAGCAGTACGGCATGGACCCCAACCAGTTCGCCCAGGCCATCGACCAGCAGGGTCAGGTCCCCGCGATGGTGGCCGAGGTCGCACGTCGCAAGGCGCTTGCCGCCGTCCTCGAGCAGGCCACGGTCGTCGACACGGCCGGCCAGCCGGTGGACCTCAACGAGGTCACCGCCACCGACGTCGCGTCGCAGCTGTTCGAGGGTGGCCACGAGGGCCACGACCACGGCGACCACGAAGGTCACGAGCACGCCTGATCGACCCAGAACGGGGTCACAACAACCCAAACCGTATGCCGCTCACCCCTTCGTAGGGTGAGCGGCATACGTCATTTGGGTGACCCGCAGCAGTGCCGCTACGCCGGACGATGAGGCATGGACATCACTGCCTTCCACAAGCTGCGGACCGCGGTGCAGGAGAACGCCAACCCGGCGGACGACCTCACGGCGACCCGGCTCCGCCACGCGCTGCACAGCGCCCTGACCGCGAGCCGGCTGTTCGACGAGATCGAGTTCGGGCACACCGAGGACCCGAGCCAGATGGTGATCGGGGTCTGCCGCTGCGCCGACGACGTGCTGCCGTGGGAAGCGGGCATGGGGGTCGAGCGGCTCTGGCTGTCCGTGGCCACCGACGTGCAGTGGGAGGCCCACACGATCGGGTGCACCGACAGCCTGATGGAGTTCGAGGGTGCGGTGACCGTCGACGACCGTGGCCACTACATCACGGTCCACGTGGTCGCAGAGCCGTCTGCGGCGACCATGGACGCCATCGTGGCCCGCCGGGACGCCGACGAGGCAGCGGCGCCGGTGGGCGCCGAGACCGAGCCGGTCCGCGGCTGAGCCGGACCGCGACAGGGTCCGCGACAGGGTCCGAGTCAGGTCCGGTCAGCGGGTCGCCGGCGGCGCTGTCGTCGTCCCGATCCGCAGGTCGGTCGGCTGCACCGCGTCGTCGGGGCGCCGGCCGTCGAGCAGCTGACGGAGCATCTCGCCCATCAGCCGTCCCTTGGCGAGGCCGTGCTGGTCGACCGTGGTCAGCGTGCCGGCGAACCACGGCAGCTCGACCCCGTCGAACCCGGTCACGCTGAGGTCGCCGGGCACGCTCAGGCCGAGCTCTGCCGCGGCGCGAACGACTCCCATCGCCAGCAGGTCCGACTGGGCGACGATCGCCGTGGGTCGCAACGCCGGGGGGAGGTCCAGCAGCAGCCGTGCCGCGATCGCGCCCTGCTCCACGTCGGGGATGGCAGTCTGCGCGAGGCGCGGCGCCGCGGCGGTGTCGCCGCTGTCCGCCCCGAAGACGTCCAGGAAGCCGAGCGCGCGGTCCCTGGTGTCCGCGAACCCCGCCGCAGCCACGTCGTCCAGGGTCGCGAGCCCGGTGGGGGAGTCGTGCCGAAGCGGCATCATCAGGTGGGCCACGCGGCGGTGCCCGAGGTCGGTCAGGTGGCGTCCCAGCGCCACCGTGGCGCCGCGGTTGTCAAGCGAGAGCTGGGCGACCCGGGGGTCGGCGGGAGACCCGTCTCCCAGCATCGGTATGCCGCGAGCGGCCAGGTGGTCGACCGCAGGGTTGCTGTCGGGACCGCACAGCGAGAACACGACGGCGTCGAGGGCTGTCGCGGAGAGCTGGGTGATCGCGCGTTCGGGGGTGCCGGCGGGTTGGGCGATCAGGAGCATCCCGGCCGGGATCTCGTCGAGGACCTGTGAGAGGCCGTCCAGCACGCTGACGGCGAACGGGTCGCGGAACGCGTGCAGGAGCCGCCCCTCGACGACGACTCCCACGACGCCGGACCGTCCGTGGCGCAGGGACGACGCGAGCGGGTCCGGTCCGGCGTACCCGAGCTGCTCAGCGGCGGCGAGCACGCGCGCCACGGTCTCGGGCGCCACGGGGCCCTTGCCGCTGAAGGCGAGGGAGGCCGTCGACGTGGAGACCCCGGCTGCCTGCGCCACGGCGCGCAGGGTCGGTCGAAGTTGACGGGCACGACTCATGGGGTAGACACTATCGAATCGATTCGACCGAATCGATTCGATCGCTTCGAAACCATCCCGAGAGAGCGCGCAGTGACCCAGCCGACCGCCCCCGACGCCACCCGTGGGGCCGCCCCGTCGACCACCCCTTCGACCACGCCTCCGACCACCCCTTCGACCACGTCTGCCACCGCCCGGGCCGTCCAGGCCCGCAACGCCGTCTTCGTCGTCTTCGCGTTGGCAGGCATCGCCTTCGCGACGTTCGCGTCGCGGATCGCGGACACCAAGGTCGACCTGGGGCTCACTGCGGGTGAGCTGGGGCTGACGCTGTTCGCCATGTCGGCCGGCTCGCTCACGGCGCTGCCCTCGGCCGGTCGCATCGCGGGCAGGCTGGGTGCGTCCCGGACCATCCAGCTGGGCATGGTGTTCGGCTTCGCCGGGCTGGTCGTGATCGCCGCGGCCGTGGACCTGCTCGAGTCGCGGTGGGTGATGGCGGTCGGCCTCTACCTCCTCGGCATGGGTGTGGGGGTCTGGGACGTCGCCATGAACCTCGAGGGCGCCGCCGTCGAACAGCTGCTCGGCAAGACCGTCATGCCGCACTTCCACGCCGCGTTCTCGGGGGGCACCGTGCTCAGTGCGCTGGTCGGCGCAGGCATGTCGTGGGGCCACGTGCCGCTGCTCGTGCACTTCACCATCGCCATCGTGGTGTCCGCCGTGCTCGGGGTCTGGGCCCTGCGCTCCTTCCTGCCCCGCGAGGCCGAGGTCTCCGAGGAGGACGAGCGGCGGACCGCAGAGTCGGCCGGCACCAGGCCTCGGTCGGCCTGGCTGGAACCGCGCACCCTGATGATCGGCCTGGTCGTCCTGGCCGCGGCGTTCACTGAGGGCACCGCCAACGACTGGATCTCGGTCGCCTTCGTCGAGGGCCACGACGTCCCGGCGTGGGCAGGCGTGCTCGCCTTCGCCTCCTTCCTGTCCTTCATGACCCTCGGCCGGCTGGTCGGCACGCGCTTGCTCGACACCTACGGTCGCGTCCCGGTCCTGCGTGCCACCTTCGCCATGGCCGCGGTCGGTTCGCTCATGGTGATCTTCGGACCTGCCTGGATGGCCTACGCCGGCACTGCCGTGTGGGGCGTCGGCGCCTCGCTGGGCTTCCCCGTGGGGATGAGCGCGTCGGCGGACGACCCGGCCCGCGCCGCTGCCCGCATGTCGGTCGTCGCGACGATCGGCTACACCGCCTTCATCGCCGGCCCACCGATGCTCGGCTTCCTCGGCGACCACTTCACGGTGCTCCGCGCCCTGATGGCCGTCACCGGCATGGTCGCGCTCGCCATGCTCGTCATCCCGGCCACCCGGGAGCTGGCGCGCGTCCGCGCGTCCGAGCCTGCGGGCGAGCCCGCCACGGACTGACGGGTATGCCGCGGGGCCGGCCCGGCGGCATACCTCGTCCGTGCTGGGTGGGGCCCGGCCCTGGCCGTCAGTCACCTTGAGTGCTGTGCGCTCAGGGCGAACATGGTGCGGATCGGGGACTTCTGCCCACCATGACCGCGTTAGGGTCACTGACAGGCAAGGACCTCAAGTGATGGAGACATGGTGAACGAGATTGTCGCCGCGGGCGAGGGCCCGCAGGGTGGTCTGGACGACCACATCTACAACCGTCTGCTCAAGGAGCGGATCATCTTCCTCGGCTCCGACGTGCGCGACGACAACGCGAACGCGATCTGCGCACAGCTGCTGCTGCTCGCCGCGGAGGACCCGGGCAAGGACATCTGGCTCTACATCAACAGCCCCGGCGGCTCCATCTCCGCGGGCATGGCGATCTACGACACGATGAAGTGGATCCCCAACGACGTGGCCACGGTCGCGATGGGGATGGCCGCCTCGATGGGGCAGTTCCTGCTCTCCGCAGGCACCCACGGCAAGCGCTACGCCACGCCGCACGCCCGCGTGATGATGCACCAGCCGTCCGGTGGCATCGGGGGCACGGCCTCCGACATCAAGATCCAGGCCGAGCAGATGCTCTACGTCAAGAAGCAGATGGCCGAGCTGATCGCCGAGCACACCGGTCAGACCAAGGACCAGATCGAGAAGGACTCCGACCGCGACCGCTGGTTCAGCGCCGAGGAGGCCAAGGAGTACGGCTTCGTCGACCACGTGTTCAGCAGTGCCGCCCAGGCCGGTGGCCGTGGCGGCAGCGACGACAACCCGGTCACCGGGGACAAGTGAGGGATCGACACATGAACGCCAACATCAACCCCTCCATGCACGGCGGACGCCAGGGCGGCCCGCAGGTGCCGGGGCCGTCGAGCCGCTACATCCTGCCGTCGTTCGAGGAGCGCACCTCCTACGGCATGAAGCGGCTGGACCCCTACACCAAGCTCTTCGAGGACCGCATCATCTTCCTCGGTGTGCAGGTCGACGACGCGTCCGCGGACGACGTCATCGCCCAGCTGATCGTGCTGGAGTCGCAGGACCCCGACCGCGACATCCTGATGTACATCAACAGCCCCGGTGGCTCGTTCACCGCGATGGCCGCGATCTACGACACGATGCAGTACATCCGTCCCGACGTGCAGACGTTCGTCATCGGCCAGGCTGCCTCGGCGGCCGCCGTGCTGCTGTCGGCCGGCGCGAAGGGCAAGCGGTTCGCCCTGCCGAACGCGCGGATCCTCATCCACCAGCCGGCCCTCGAGGGCGGCATGGGTGGGCAGGCGTCCGACATCGAGATCCAGGCCAACGAGGTGCTCCGCATGCGCACCTGGCTCGAGGAGACGTGGGCCAAGCACTCCGGCCGCACGCCCGAGCAGGTCCGCAACGACATCGAGCGCGACAAGATCCTGTCCGCCGAGGAGGCCAAGGAGTACGGCCTCATCGACGAGGTCCTCGCGTCCCGCAAGGGCACCCTCGAGGACTGACCCCACCGGGGTCAACGCCTCGACCCGCACCATCCGGTATGCCGTCCGCTCACCTCGAGCGGGCGGCATACCTGCGTCCTGTCGCTTGGCCCGAAAGCGGCGTCCCGGAACGGCACACTGGTGGGGTGCGTCCGACCGCCATGAAGCGCGTGCTGCTCGTCGTCCCGCTGATGTTCGCCGCGCTGCTGGTGCTGCCGTCGGCTCGCGCGTGGGCGTGCTCGTGCGCCTCCGCGACGCCGGCGCAGTGGGTGGACCGGTCCGACGTCGTGCTGCGGGGCACGCTCGAGGACGTCGACAAGCCGTCCGGGCCGGCAGTGCTGCAGCCGAGCGATCCCAGCGTTACGTACCGGTTCGCCGTCTCGGAGGTGTTCCGCGGTGAGGCCATGGAGACGACCTACGTGAGCTCCAGTGCCCATGGGGCGTCGTGCGGGCTCGAGGGCCTGCTGCCGGGGCGTGAGTACGTCGTCTTCGCCCAGACCCGCGGCGACACGCTCGTGGCCGGATTGTGCGGTGGGACGGCCGTGGCGGACAGCGAGCTGGTCGCGGACGTGCAGGACGTCACCGGCCCGGGCCATGACCCGGTGCGACCGGGTCTGGTGGACGAGGCGGCGCAGCCCCCTGGCGCGGCCTCGGCAGCCCGCGAGGGCGCCTGGCTGGTGCCCCTGGTCGGCGGTGGCGTGCTCGCCCTCCTGCTCGTCAGTGCGCTCGTGGTGGTGCTGCGCCGGGGTCGCCGACGCGCCTGAGAGGGCGGCAGATCGGCCTGGCGGCGTGTTGTCCGCCCTCAGCGGACAAGGGCGACGAACGGCCGACTCGGCGGTTTCAATGGAGCGAAGGCGGTCCTTCGCGCTGTAGCGTCGGAGCGTTGCCCGTCCGAGGTGGACGGTGCACCGTCAGGCAGATTCGTCAGGCAGATTCGTCAGACAGACCGGAGGACTTCGCGTGGCACGCATGGGAGAGAGCGGCGACCTGCTGAAGTGCTCGTTCTGCGGCAAGAGCCAGAAGCAGGTCAAGAAGCTCATCGCCGGTCCGGGTGTCTACATCTGTGACGAGTGCATCGACCTGTGCAACGAGATCATCGAGGAAGAGCTCGCCGAGTCCTCCGAGCTGGGCCTCGACGAGCTGCCCAAGCCCCGCGAGATCTTCGAGTTCCTCGAGAACTACGTCGTCGGCCAGGACGTGGCCAAGCGGTCCCTGGCGGTCGCGGTCTACAACCACTACAAGCGGATCCAGGCAGGCGAGGCGGGCGGCAAGAAGGACGCCGAGTCGGTCGACATCGCCAAGTCCAACATCCTGCTCATCGGGCCGACGGGGTGTGGCAAGACCTACCTCGCGCAGACGCTGGCCAAGATGCTCAACGTCCCGTTCGCCATCGCGGACGCGACGGCCCTGACCGAGGCCGGCTACGTCGGCGAGGACGTCGAGAACATCCTCCTCAAGCTCATCCAGGCCGCGGACTACGACGTCAAGAAGGCCGAGACGGGCATCATCTACATCGACGAGGTCGACAAGATCGCCCGCAAGAGCGAGAACCCGTCGATCACCCGCGACGTCTCCGGCGAGGGCGTCCAGCAGGCGCTGCTCAAGATCCTCGAGGGCACGACCGCGTCGGTCCCGCCCCAGGGTGGTCGCAAGCACCCGCACCAGGAGTTCATCCAGATCGACACGACCAACGTGCTGTTCATCGTGGGTGGTGCGTTCGCCGGTCTCGAGAAGCTCATCGAGTCGCGGAACGGCAAGAAGGGGCTCGGCTTCGGTTCCGAGCTGCACACGCCCAAGGACCTGGCCGACTCGATCCACGAGGTGATGCCCGAGGACCTGATGAAGTTCGGCCTCATCCCCGAGTTCATCGGCCGTCTCCCGGTCATCACCACGGTCAGCCCGCTGGACCAGGAGTCGCTGGTCACGATCCTGTCCAAGCCGCGCAACGCGCTGGTCAAGCAGTACAAGAAGATGTTCGAGATCGACAACGTCGAGCTCGAGTTCACGGACGACGCCCTCGAGGCCATCGCCGACCAGGCCCTCAAGCGCGGCACCGGCGCCCGTGGCCTGCGCGCGATCATGGAGGAGGTGCTGATGCCGGTGATGTTCGACGTCCCGAGCGACGAGGGCATCTCCCGCGTCGTCGTCAGCCGCGAGGTCGTCCTCGACAACGTGCTGCCGACGATCGTGCGCCGCGACGAGGAGCCCAAGCGCACCAGGAAGCGCTCCGCCTGAGAGCAACACCCCGCACTTCTGGCCATGGGTGCCGGGTGTGGGGCCCTGTGAGGCACCCCGGAGCGGCATGGGTGGCCAGAAGTCGGGAAGAGGGAGCCTCAGGGGCGGGGGCTGTCCTCGCGGCTGAGCAGCCAGACACTGAAGGTGAGCAGCGCGACTGCTGCGATCGCGGCATACGTCAGCGAGACCTCGCCCTCCACCGCCTCCTGGCCGGACAGCATCGCCACGGCCCAGAAGGGGACCGTCGCCGCTGCGACGATGGCGCCGCGACGGGCCCACCGCCGCAGGCTGAGCCCGGGGACGGGTACCGCCCCCGGCAGGCTGGCCGCGAGGCTCGCCGTGAGGTGCAGGACCAGGCCGGCCCAGGCCGCGGCGAGCAGGCCCAGCCAGGCCGCCGTGCTGCCCGGCACGGGTACGGCCGCGAGCCAGTGCAGGGCGTGGCCGGCGAGCAGGACCGTCACGAGTCCGGAGTCCGGCTGGACCGCCGCGTAGACGGTGAGCGCGATGAGGACCACGGCGGCCACGATGATCGGGTGCGGGGACGCCGCCAGAGTCAGGACGAGCAGGGCCAGCGAGGCGACGGCGAGCACACCACGGAGCACGAGCTGGGAGCGCGACATCAGCGACTCACCACCCGGGGCGCGCGGGAGCGGCGGCCGAGGTCGCGCAGCACGAGGTCGAGGGTCCCGGGGCCGGCCCACGGAACGATCGGCACACCCGTCTGACGGGCCCGGCTCATCTCGTGGCTGCGTTCGAGGAGCCGAAGCCGCCAGGCAAGCCGGGTCTCGGTGGGGTGGTCGTCGGCGGTTTGCGACAGCTGCCCGAGCCCGGCCTCCGGGATGTCCGGTCGGGCGAGGTCGGCCGGCAACGTGTCGACGGTGACGACCGAGATCCCGCGCCGCGACAGGGAGACGGCGTGGGCCAGGATCGCGGGGGAGATGGCGGGCGTGAGGATGACCGCGAGGGTCCCGGCTGACACGTGGTGGCGCAGCTGGGAGCGCAGCCGCTTCTCGTCGCTGACCGTGCTGTCGGCGACCCGGACCCGGGCCAGGACGTCGAGGAGGCGGCGCAGGTGGTTGCTCCCGGCGGCGGCCTTGACGTGCGGCAGGTCCTTGGCGCCCAGCACGAGCAACCCGACCCGGTCCCCGGTCCGCAGGTAGTGCTCGGCGATGGCTCCGGCTGCCCGTACGGCGTTGTCCAGGCTGCTGCTCGACCCGCCGATCCCCTCGCTGCGGCCGATGTCGTTCATGGCATCGACGAGCAGCAGGATCTCGCTGTCCTGGTCGGCGTGCGTCGCGGTGACGTGCAGCTCTCCGGTGCGCACCGACACCGGCCAGTGCACCCGGCGCAACCGGTCGCCGAAGCGGAACGGGCGGATCTGGTCGAGCTCGCCGCCCTCGCCCGGGTGGTGCGAGCGGTTCTGGCCGACGAGGCCGTCGGGACGCGGGACGGGCACGCGGGCTGTGAACGTGTCAGGCAGCGGCACCGTGGGGATCGCGGGCAGGGAGACGGCCTCAGGCTCCCACCGGAAGGCGCCGAACGCCCCGCTCACGGCCACGGTCGCCGGCCCCAGCGGACGATGACCCCAGCGAGTGCTCTGGCAGACGATCTCGAGGGACGTCGGTGCGGCGGCCTTCGCCGCGAACGCGGTTGCAGCCGCACGGAATCCGGGGGTGAACGTCGTGTGCGGCGTCGGCAGCAGGACCAGGCCCGCCTCCTCGACGCCGGGGCCGGGCGTGATGGTTGCGACCCACCGGGTCGCCTGGCCCTCGCGCAGCAAGGGATGGGCGACGGCCGCGTGCACCGCTGGTGGCCCTGCCGGTCGCACCGCTGTCGCCCACAGCCCCACGAGGAGCAACGGAGTCCCGAGCACCAGGGCATCGGGTCGGCGCAGCACGACGCCCGTACCGACGAGCAGCAGCCCGAGGAACAGCGCCCGGATGTGCGCCGACGTCACCCGCCAGCGCGCCTCCAGGCGTCGTCCGAGAACCGGCGTCACGGACGCTCTAAACCGGTCCGCGGGCCCACTGCGGTGGCCGTCGGCGTGGGCACGGAGGACAGCACGCTGTCGACCACGCTGGCTGCGGAGACGTCGTTCATCCACAGCTCGGGGCGCACGGTGACGCGGTGGTCGAGGCAGGCGTGGGCCACGGCCTTGACGTCCTCGGGGGTGACGTAGTCGCGGCCGCGCAGCACGGCATACGCCCTCGACGTGAGCAGGAGGGCGAGCGAGGCGCGGGGAGAGGCACCCATCAGGAGGTTCTGGTGGGTGCGCGTGGCGGCGACCAGCCGCACGCAGTACTGGCCGACGCCCTCGTCGACGGTGACCGTCTCGACCGCCCGCTGCATCTCGATCAGCCCGGCCCCGTCGGTGACGGCGGCGACTTCCTGTGCCTCCTGCTGGCGCGCCATCCGTCGCTGCAGCACCTCCCACTCGTCGGCCGCGCTGGGATAGCCGAAGCTCACCCGCAGCAGGAACCGGTCGAGCTGGGCCTCGGGCAGGGGATAGGTCCCTTCGTACTCGACCGGGTTCGCCGTGGCGAGCACGTGGAACGGCTTCGGGAGGGCGAACGTCTCGCCCTCGACGGTCACCTGCCCCTCCTGCATGGCCTCGAGCAGGGCGGACTGCGTCTTCGGGGGCGTCCGGTTGATCTCGTCGGCCAGGAGCAGGCCGGTGAACAGCGGTCCCTTGCGGAACGAGAACTCGTGGCTGCGCTGGTCATAGAGGAAGGACCCGGTCAGGTCGCTGGGGAGCAGGTCGGGGGTGAACTGGGCCCGCGCGAAGTCAAGCCCCAGCGCCTGCGCGAAGGACCGCGCCGCCAGCGTCTTGCCCAGCCCGGGGAAGTCCTCCATGAGCACGTGACCACCGGCCAGGATGCCGGACAGGACGATCTCCAGGCTCTGCCGCTTGCCGACGACGGCGCGTTCGACCTCGGCGAGGATGGCGGTCGCGCGGATGGCGACCTGGTCGAGGGTCAGGGTCACTTAGAGCTCCTCCAGAGTGGTGATGAACGCCGCGAGCTGGGCGGCGGTGACGCGAGTGGTCGGGGACCCGGCGAGGTATGCCGTGAGCTGGGGTCCCAGCGCGGCGGAGGCGTCGTCGGCGGTGCCATCGTCAGCGAAGGGGTGGTCAGCGAGGGTGAGGCCCCGGCGGTCGCGAAGTCGCTCCACGGCGAGGCCGCTCAGGGCGGCATGGAGTCGGCTGGCGGAGGCGGAGTCGCCCGACCCGGCCTCACGGATGTCGGCTGCCAGTCGGCCGATCCGCGAGTCGGCGCCACGGGGCGGGGCTGACTCGGTGAAGGTGTTGTCCCAGTCCGTCGACTGCCGTGACTGCCACAGCCACTGCGCGAGGACGGCGAGGGCCGCGAACAGGCCGAGCGCGGCCAGGAGCATCCCCGCGTTCCCGAGCACCGGCACCGACACCGCGAGGGCACCCACTGCCACGCACACAGCGAGGACCACGAGAAACAGCTGGGCAGGCGCCAGGCTGGACAGGCGGCGGATCACCGTGCGGTCGCCCTGGCTCGGTCAGCCCTGGCCCGCGCGAGCTGGGCGACGGTCCGCTGGAGCTCGGCCTGCACCTGGACGAGGGCCTCGCGCGCCGTCGTGCGCTGGTCCTCGGCGATGGGGTGACGGGAGAACCGCGCCTCGCGGTAGAGCGCGGCCAAGGTGTCGAGGGGCGCTCGGTCGACCCGGTAGGAGCGCAGCACCGTGCTGACGAGCTCGGCCGAGGTGCGCGAGTCGTCGTCCCTCACCCCGGCGCTGCGGACGGCGTCCTCGAGCGCCACCCACGCGGCGACCACCGCGTTGGCGGGGGTGCCTCGCGCGAGGAGCTCCACACCCTCGCGGGCACCCTCGAGCAGCACCTCGGGGAGGACGTCGACCGTGCCCTGCGGGGCCGTGGCGTCGGCACGTGTCGCCCAGCGGTCGCGCAGCGCCCGTCCGACGGCCACCAGCACCACGACCACCACCGCGGCCAGCACCAGTTTCATCGCGAAGCCGACCAGGCTGACCAGCCACGGGTCGCTGGTCCGGACGCTGGCGGACTTCAGGCCCTGGTTGGTGGCCGAGAGGATCGGTCCGGGCCCGTACTCCTCGCCCGGAGCCTTCGAGTCGGGGCCCGAGAAGTCCTGTCGCGCGAAGACCCCGACCGGTCCGGCGGCGGACACCCAGGCCGCCAGCAACAGCGTTGCCACCGTCCCCACGCCCAGGCCGAGTCCACGTCGCGTCACGGTCATCGACCTTAGGCATCTGGGCCTGCCGTGGCGAGCGAACCGCCCCAATCCGTGCACAGTTCGTTACGCAGCGATGAGTTTTCGATCCCTTCCCGGTCTTTCCTCATGTGGCACCGCTGGGCCTGGGCTGGACCAGCCGGTCGGACGATGGTTGGTTGGACGAGGGCTGGTCGGACGATGGCTGGTCGGACGACGGAAGGGGACCCGATGACCGAGGTGCGCGAGCGGCCTGCCGTGGAGGACTTTCCCGAGGCGACCGACGGCTTCAGGCGCGAGCTCACGGCCCACTGCTACCGCATGACGGGGTCGATCCACGACGCGGAGGACCTCGTCCAGGAGACCTACCTGAGGGCGTGGCGGGCCTATGCCGCGTTCGAGGGGCGTTCGTCCGTGCGGACCTGGCTCTACCGGATCGCCACCAACGTCTGCCTCACCGCCCTCGAGGGCAAGGATCGTCGGCCCCTGCCTGCGGGGCTGGGCGCGCCGTCGAGCAACGCCGGTGACCAGCTGGTGGAGTCCACCGAGGTGTCCTGGCTGGAGCCGGCTCCGGACCCCTTGGTCGCGGGGGAGACGTCCGACCCGGCCGCCATCGTCGCGCAGCGCGAAAGCATCCGGTTGGCCTTCGTCGCGGCCCTCCAGCACCTCCCGGCCCGTCAGCGTGCGGTGCTCATCCTGCGCGACGTGCTGCGCTGGAAGGCCTCCGAGGTCGCCGAGGCCCTCGAGACCAGTGAGGTAGCCGTCAACAGTGCGCTGCAGCGCGCCCATGCCCAGCTCGCCAAGGCTCGGGTCACCCAGGACGACGTGCAGCCCGAGCTCGACCCGCAGCAGCAAGAGATGTTGGACCGCTATGTGAAGGCGTTCTGGGACAAGGACATCACAGCGATCGTCGGCATGCTCACGCGCGACGCCGTGTGGGAGATGCCGCCGTTCACGGGCTGGTACCTCGGGGCCGAGAACATCGGTCGCCTGATCGACACGCAGTGCCCCGGTGGTGAGCACGACATGCCCATGGTCGCGACGAGCGCCAACGGCCAGCCCGCCTTCGGTCTCTACATGCGTCAGCCCGATGGCTCGTTCACCCCGTTCCACCTCCAGGTGCTCACCCTCGATCGTGGGGTCAAGGTCAGTCACGTCGCGGCGTTCTTCGACGCCGCGCTGTTCGCGAAGTTCGGCCTGCCCGCGTCGCTACCGTCCGGCTACACCGGTCCGTCGTGAGGTCGCAGGTGCCCACCGCGACCGGTCAGAGCCGGCCGCCCAGCGCAGTGGAGCTGCTCGAACGCGCCGTCGCGTACACGCGTGCCAGCCTGGTCCTGGTGACCGCAGCCGACCTCGAC
The DNA here is from genome assembly GCF_056403895.1 of Pedococcus sp. P2_E5. NCBI lineage: Bacteria > Bacillati > Actinomycetota > Actinomycetes > Micrococcales > Intrasporangiaceae > Pedococcus > Pedococcus sp. P2_E5. Next base: position 48,715 of record NZ_JBFUEP010000006.1, on the reverse strand, counting down.
CGGACGACGCCCTGTCACGGGTGGCTGCTGCGAGATCTGCTGGGCCACATGGACGACTCGCTCGAGGCGATGGCAGCCGCAGCCCGGGCCACCTCGCTCAGCCTGGTGCCCTCCGAACCACCGACGGAGGGCGCCGACCTCCTCGACAGCATCTGCCTCCGGGCGCGGGGACTGCTCGGCCACTGGCAGTCGGTGCGCGGCGGCGTGGACTGCGACATCGACCTGGCCGAGCTCAGCCTGCCTCGTGAGCTGCTCGGTGCGGTCGGCGCCCTGGAGATCGCCCTCCACGGGTGGGACGTCGCCGAGGCGATCGCACGGCCGAGGGCGATCCCACCGGACCTGGCCATGGACCTGTGGCCGGTGGCGCGCGACCACATCACCGCCGCCGACCGTCCGTTCCGCTTCGGCGCGCCAGTCGAGGTGTCGGACTGGGCGACGCCCGCGACCAGGCTGCTGGCCCACGCCGGCCGGTCGGCGCGGTGGTGAGCACGTCCCCGTGCCGCAGGCCGTGCCGCAGTCGGTGCTGGTGCCCGTGGTGGGGACGGGACCGGTAGAAGTTTGCGGCCCCACCCGCGAGGATGGGGCCATGACCTCGGGGTTCCGGTTGCGCAGCGGTGACATCGGCCCCATCCAGCAGAGTCCGGTGACGTGCGGTTCGGCCTGCCTCACCGTCGCCAGGATGCTCGTCAACCCGGCCTTCGCCCGCTGGATCACCACCGGCGTGGGTCCTCGCGCCGACGCACCGCCCGGGGCGACCGAGAAGGAGCGCTTCGCGGCCTACGAGCGCGTCGTCATGCGGCGCACCAACCGCCTGTATGCCGGTGGCGGACGACTCAACGTGCCGTGGCCCCGCGCTTTGGGCACGCCGCCCTGGGGCGCCCGCAAGGAGCTCGAGTTCGGCGCCTCCCGCCGGGGCACGGACTACGAGCTGCGAGCGGTGCGGCAGCTCACGCGTGGGGGACTGCGCGAGGCCCACGCCCGGCTCGTCGAGGTCGTGGCCGACGGCGAACCAGCCCTGCTCTACATCGGCAACGGGCTGCTGCCGCGACACGTCACCCTCGTCCTGCCGGGTGACGGTGACCGCGTCCTCGACGTCTATGACCCCGCGACCGGAGAGGTGACCCTTCTCGACGAAGAACGCTTCGCCAGCCGGGAGCTGCGGATCGCCGGGTGGGACGTTCCATGGATCTCGGTGCAGCCCAATGGAACTCGTCGAGCTCAGGCCTTCGGCTTCTCCACCGGGATCAGTTCGGCCTCCCGCACCTCGGGCGTCTCCGCCTCGGCGTAGTCGATCGTCCCGGTGATCCGGCCGGCCGCGCGCAGGTCGGCCTCGGCGAGCCGCACCCGCTCTGCCCACTCGCTCGAGCCGGCCAGCACGATCGAGGCGACCTCGGCGCGCATGCCGACCTTTGCCTCCGACTTGGCCTTGCGCACGCCGGCCAGGGCATGGCCCACCGCCGTCAGGAGGCCCGCGTCGCCGCCGGCTCCGGCCGCGGCGTCCGCGGTCGTCGGCCAGGGGGCGCGGTGGACCGAACCCTCGTGCCACCACGACCACACCTCTTCGGTCACGTAGGGCAGCATCGGCGCGAACAGGCGCAGCAGCACGTCGAGGGCGATGCGCAGGGCGGCCCTGGCCGACGCGGCCTCGGACTCGCCCTGACCGCCGTACGCGCGGTCCTTGACGAGCTCGAGGTAGTCGTCGCAGAAGGTCCAGAAGAACGTCTCGCTCACCTCGAGGGAGCGGGTGTGGTCCCAGCCCTCGAACCCTGCCGTGGCCTTGGCGACCACGTCACCGAGCTGCGAAAGCATGGCCCGGTCCAGCGGGTTGGTGACGGCAGTCGCGAGGTCGGCCCCGACCCCTCCACTGTTCTGGATGTCGACTTCGCCGCTGTGTTGGATCCCGACTTCGGCATCGCGCTCGTGTTGGATGTCGACTTCGCCGAACGACAGCGCGAACTTCGTGGCGTTGAGGATCTTGATCGCCAGGCGACGGCCGACCTTCATCTGGCCGGTGTCGTAGGCCGCGTCGGCACCGAGGCGACCGCTGGCCGCCCAGTAGCGCACGGCGTCGGCGCTGTGCTCCTTGACGACGTCCTCGGGGGTGACGACGTTGCCCTTGGACTTGCTCATCTTCTTGCGGTCGGGGTCGAGGATCCACCCGGAGAGGGCGGCGTTGCGCCACGGGACGGAGCCGAACTCGAAGTGCGACCGCACGACGGTGGAGAACAGCCAGGTGCGGATGATGTCGTGCCCCTGGGGGCGGACATCCATGGGGAAGACACCCGCGAACAGCTCGGGGTCGTCGCGCCAGCGACCGGCGATCTGCGGCGTCAGCGACGACGTCGCCCACGTGTCCATGATGTCGGGGTCGCCGACGAAGCCGCCTGCCTGACCACGCTGGGACTCGTCGTAGCCCTCGGGAGCCTGGGCCGCCGGGTCGACCGGCAGCTGGTCCTCGGCGGGCACCAGCTGCTTGTCGAAGACCGGGTCGCCGTTGTCGTCGAGCGGGTACCAGACGGGGATCGGGACGCCGAAGAACCGCTGGCGCGAGATCAGCCAGTCGCCGTTGAGCCCGCTCACCCAGTTCTCGTAGCGGGCCTGCATGAACGCCGGGTGGAACGAGACCTGGCGTCCGCGCTCGATCATCTCGGCGTTCAGCTCGGCGTCGCGCCCGCCGTTGCGGATGTACCACTGGCGGGAGGTGACGATCTCGAGCGGCTTCTCGCCCCGCTCGTAGAAGTTGGCCTTGCGCTGGGTGGGCTTCGGCTCCCCGTCGAGGTCCCCGGACTCGCGGAGGGCGGCCACGATCGCCTCGCGTGCGCTGAAGGTGGTCTTGGTCGCGACCTGCTCCGCGAACAGCTGCTCGCCCGGACCACCCACCAGCCACTCGGGCACCTCGGCCTGGATCCGGCCCGAGCGGGTGATGACCGACCTCGTCGGCAGCTGCAGCTCCCGCCACCACAAGACGTCGGTGAGGTCGCCGAACGTGCAGCACATCGCGATGCCGGCGCCCTTGTCGGGCTCGGCGCCCGGGTGGGCGACCACGGGGATCTCGACCCCGAACAGCGGTGAGCGGACGGTGGAGCCGAACAGGCCGGCATACCGCTCGTCGTCGGGGTGGGCGATCAGCGCCACGGCGGACGGGATCAGCTCGGGCCGGGTCGTCTCGATGTAGATCGGGCCGTCGGCGCCGTGGAAGGCGACGCGGTGGTAGGCGCCGGGGTAGTCGCGCGCCTCCAGCTCGGCCTGGGCGACCGCGGTCTGGAAGGTGACGTCCCACAGTCCCGGTGCCTCGGACTGGTAGGCCTCGCCGCGCGCGAGGTTGCGCAGGAACGCCTGCTGCGCCGTGGCCCGCGAGTGGTCGTCGATGGTGCGGTAGCTGATGTCCCAGTCGAGGCTGAAGCCCATCCGGCGGAACAGCGACTCGAAGGCCTTCTCGTCCTCGACGGTCAGCTCGTCGCACAGCTCGATGAAGTTCTGCCGCGAGATCGGGAGCGTGTCGGCGGCCTTGAGGCTCTTGGCGTCACCGCGGTGCGGCGGCTCGAAACCCTCGACGTAGGGCAGCGATGCGTCGCCGCGCACGCCGTAGTAGTTCTGCACGCGCTTCTCGGTGGGCAGGCCGTTGTCGTCCCAGCCGATCGGGTAGAACACCTCGAGACCCTGCATCCGCTGGTAGCGAGCCATGCAGTCGGTGTGCGTGTAGGAGAAGACGTGCCCCATGTGCAGGCTGCCGCTCGCGGTGGGGGGCGGGGTGTCGATCGAGAAGACCGCCTCACGGCCCTTCGCGAGCGCCGTCTCCCGGTCGAAGGAGTAGGTGCCCTGGTCCCGCCATACCTGCGTCCACTTGTCCTCGAGCCCGTCGATCGAGGGCTTGTCGGGGATCGTGGTGGCGCCGGACGTGGTGGGTGCATCGGTCATGGCGTGAATCTTCCCATCCCCCCGCACCGGGTGACCAACTGGTTGCGGGTATGCCGGGGTGTGCGACGCGTGCGCGGCCCACGCCCTGCTCGCCCCGCCCGCTCCGCGGGCCCGGTGCACACGCCCCACCTCTAGGGTTGCCCCATGGAACCCGTCTACGCCCCTGTCATCGGGTTCGCCCGCCTGTTGTTCGCCGCCCAGGGCCTCAAGATCACCCTCAAGGGCACCGATCACCTGCCGAGGCACGGGGGAGCGGTGTTGGCGATCAACCACACCGGCTACTTCGACTTCACGTATGCCGGGCTGGTGGGGGTGAAGGTCGGGCGCTACGTGCGGTTCATGGCCAAGAAGTCCATCTGGTCCAACCCCGTGGCCGGCCCGCTGATGAAGGGAATGCACCACATCCCCGTCGACCGCGACGCGGGCCTGGGTTCGTTCGACGCCGCACGCGACGCACTGCGCGCCGGCGAGATCATCGGGGTGTTCCCCGAGGCCACGATCTCGCGCTCCTTCGAGCTCAAGGCCTTCAAGTCCGGCACGGTGCGGCTCGCGCAGGAGGCCGGGGTGCCGGTCCTGCCGACCACGATCTGGGGTTCGCAGCGGGTCTGGACCAAGGGGCAGCCCCGTCGGATGGGCCGGCACGGCATCCCGCTGCTCATCACGGTCGGCGCTCCCATCGTGGTCGGCGCCGACGAGAACGCCGTGGCGGCCACGGCCCGGGTGAGGGCCGTCATGGACGCCCAGCTGCGCGCGGACCAGGAGCTCTATCCCGCGTGGCCCGACTCCGAGCGACACCTGCTGCCGGCCCGGTTGGGCGGCACTGCGCCGACGCCCGAGGAGGCCGACGCCATGGATGTCGCCGACCGACGACGTCGACGCGCGACCTGACTGGAGCGACCGCACCTGACCGCACCCGGTCGGAGCTGACCCTCGGGCACTGGCTGCGCAGGGGTCAGGACTTCTGGTGGCCGACAGCCTTGCCGTTGGCCTTGGCCTTGTCGTGGCCGAGGGCCTTGCCGTGGGCCTTGCCCTTGTCGTGGCCGAGCGCCTTGCCCTTGCCGCGATCCTTGTCGGCCTTGCTGTCGGCCCTGGCAGCGGCTTTGGCAGCCTTGTCGGTGGCCCTGGCGGTTGCCCTGGCTTGGCGGATCGCCCTACGCGCCTCGCGCGCCGAGGCGGTGCCGTTGCCGTGGCCCTTGCCTCCCGACACGCCAGGGTCGCTCCCCGGGGGCGGGGCGACCGGCGGGGTCGTCGGTGGCGAGGTGGGCGGGGTGGTCGTCGGCGGGGTCGGGGCAGGCGGGATCTCGGTAGGCGTCGATGGTGTCGGGCCCTGGGGGACAAACGACGCCAGCACGATCTCGATCCCGGTCGACCGTCCCGGCACGGACACGGACTGGGGTGTGCGGCCAGTGCTCGTTCCCGGTGGCTCGTTCGTGCCGGGCTGCCCCGGTGCGACCGGGGGGTTGCCGGTCGTGACGCCGCCGTCCGAGGGCGTCCCCGGCTGGGCCGGACCCTGCGCCGTGACCTGCGGACCCCGGCGCGGATCGCCGAAGATGCCATCGATGGCCACGGTGACGAGACCGCTCATCGCGGCCGCAAGGCCCACGCCGCCGACGGCGAGCCCCCAGACACCCACTCCCACGCCAACGCGCGCCGGCCGGCTGAGGGCCCCCGTCGCGGACCCGAGAGCAGCCAGGGGGATCGCCGGGGAGGACACGGTGGCGGCTGACTCCAGGCCCAGGAGCTGGGCCAGCGGCGGCTGCGAGGGACCACCCACGGCGGGGGCGGCGGCCGCCCCGATCGCCGCGGGCGCGGCCGCAACGAGGGTCGTGGCGGGAGCGGCGTGGGTCGGGACGTCCGCCGTCGGCGCGGGACCCGTGAGGGCTGCGGTCATGAGCGGGGTGACGAGCCGCACGTCGGCCACCTCGCCGTCGCGGCCCGGCGCGCGGAGAACCTCCGTCAGCTCCCCGAGCGACATCGTCAGGCGCTCCTGTCCGTCCTGCACCAGGGCCAGCACGGCAGTGGGCTCATGGTCGGTCAGGCGGGAGGTGGCATCGCGGTCCAGGTTGGCGACGAGCCCCATTGCCAGCACCTCCGCCTGCTCGGGCGGGCACGCCCGTAGCGCCTCGATGGCGTGGTCGACGTCATCGAGGGTCGCGGAGGGGTTCTCTGGCGGGGTGCTCCCGTCGGCAGTCCTGAGGCTGCCCGCGGCGGCTGCCCGGGCCGAGCCGATGATGAGCTCGAGCCAGGCGTCCTCGTCGGGAGGGCAGGCCATCAGCTGGGGCAGTGCCGCGGTCCAGGCGCCGAGTGCCAGGTCTGCGAGGGCAGCGGGGTCCGCGTCCGTGGTGACACGCAGGTAACGCATGAGCACAGGGTTCGTGGCGGCATAGAGTCGTGAGAAATCGTCCTCGACGCCCCCCTGGGCGCCGAGGAGGTATGTGGCGATTTCCCACGGCACGCGCCCATTCTCCTCCGGTTGACGTTCAAACTGCCTCAGCCGTTCGGCCCGGAGTTGGTCATTTCCCTTGTGGAGCCCTAGGTCATCGTGCTTAGGCGCAGGTCACACGCCTGACGGAGCTGGGTCGGGTCAGACGGCGTGCCCGAGATCGCCTCGCGTCAGACGGCGTGTCCCAGGTGGGCCAGGGCCTGACGCAGCAGCGCCCCGTGGCCGCCGTCCATCTCCTCGAGCAGGGACGGGGCGACGGCCTCCTCGGGAGTGAGCCAGGCCAGGTCGAGCGCGTCCTGCTGCGGCTGGCAGTCGCCCGCCACCGGGACGACGAACGCGAGGGACACCGCGTGCTGCCTCGGGTCGTGGAACGGGGTGACGCCGGGCGTGGGGAAGTACTCGGCGACCGTGAACGGCTGCGGGCTGGCCGGGACCTGCGGCAGCGCCATCGGCCCGAGGTCCTTCTCGATGTGCCGGATCAGGGCGTCGCGCACGCGCTCGTGGTACAGCACGCGGCCCGAGACGAGCTCGCGGTTGATCGCTCCGTCTGAGGCACGCAGCAGCAGTCCGACCGCGCTGAGCGCGCCCCGCTCGTCGACGCGCACGGGGACGGCGTCGACATAGAGGATCGGCAGCCGCTCCCGCGCCGCATCGAGTTCCTCGCGGGTCAACCAGGACTCACTGCGGCCGAGTTCGAGGTGGCTCATGTCCCTGTTTCTACCAGTCGTCCCGTGGTCAGTGGGGAGACGGGTCAGGACCAGTAGACCCGGCCGGGGTTGAGGATCCCGCGCGGGTCGAAGAGGGCCTTGACCGCGCGCTGGCGCTCCAGCTCGCGCTCCCCGAGCTCCTGCGCCAGCCAGGGCGCCTTCAGCGTGCCGACTCCGTGCTCTCCCGTGATGGTGCCGCCCATCTGCAAGGCGGCGGTGATGATCTGGGTGAACGCCTGGTGCGCGCGCTCGCGACTGGTGGGATCGGCGGGGTCGAAGAAGATGCTGGGGTGCAGGTTCCCGTCGCCTGCATGGCCGGCCATCACGATCTCCAGCCCGTGCTGGGCGGCGATCGCCTGCCCGGTCCGGATGAGGTCGGTGAGCCGTCCGACCGGCACGCAGACGTCCTCGAGGTAGCGCGCGCCCTTGGCCTCCAGGGCCGGGCTGAGCGCCCGGCGCCCCGCGAGCAGCAGGTCGGCCTCCACGGGGTCGTCGGCGACGGCGACGTCCACGGCCCCCGCGTCGGTGAGCAGCGCGGCATACCGCTGCACGTCCTCGGTGGTGTGGTCGGGGCGGTCGGACTGGACGAGCAGGACGGCCTCGCAGTCCTGGGGGAAGCCGTAGTCGGCCAGCGACTGCACGGCCGCGACCGCCGCCCGGTCGAGCAGCTCGACGAGCGAGGGCACGTGACGTTCGAGGCGCAGGGCCACGATGGCGCGTCCCGCCGCGTCGAGCGAGTCGAACGTCGCGAGCACCGTGAGCGCGGGGTCAGGCGCCGGCACGAGCCGGGTCGTCACCTCGGTGACGACGCCGAGGGTGCCCTCGGACCCGACGAACAGCCCGGTGAGGTCGAGCCCGGCCACGCCCTTGGCGGTGCGGTGGCCGGTTCGGATGACCTCGCCCCCGGGAAGCACCACCTGCAGGGCGCGCACGTAGTCGGCCGTGACGCCGTACTTCACGCAGCACAGGCCACCCGCGTTGGTCGCGACGTTGCCGCCGATGGTGCAGAACGCCGAGCTCGCCGGATCCGGTGGGTAGAACAGGCCCTGCGCCGCGGCGGCGTCCTTGAGGTCCTTGGTGATGACCCCGGGACCGAGCACCGCCAGGCCCTCGAGCGGGTCGATGGTGCTGATCGAGTCGAGCCCCTCGGTGTTGAGGACCACGCCGCCCTCGATCGCCACCGAGCCGCCCGTGAGGCTGCTGCGGGCACCCTGCGGCACGACCGGCGTGCGCGTCTCGTGGGCCCAGCGCATCACCTCGACGACGTCCTCGAGGTCCCGGGCCCGCACCACCTCGAAGTGGTCGGGCGCCGTGGCACCCACCGACTCGTCCACGGCATACGTGGCCTTGACGTCGGGGTCGGTGACCGTGCGGACGGGCAGCGAGGTGTCCGTGCTCATCCCTGCAGCGTATGCCGCGGGGCCGGCTCCTCGTCGACGCCCACTTCCGCGTCGCCGTGCTCGTCCACGAAGGCCACCTCCGCGTCGAAGGCGGCTCGCCGTGAGGCGCGGCGCAGGGTCCCGAGGACCGCCCGGCCGGTGACCGCGATGAGGACGACGTTGGTCAGGGCGCGCCCGAGGTCCCACCAGAGCGAGGTGGCCAGCGAGAAGACCCCGAACCGGCGCAGGTTCTCCCAGGGCGCGGCACCCGCGACGAACGACAGGTCGCTGGCGAGTCCGCTGGCGAACGGCCAGAACGAGAAGTTGAGGGCCACGCCGTAGAGCAGTCCGGACACGGCGCCGTAGGCGGCCAGCAGGAGCAGCTCCCAGCGCGCCGGTACGCGGGGAAGCAGGCCTGCGCCCAGGCCGACCCAGGCGGCTCCCAGCATCTGGTAGGGCAGCCACGGCCCGACACCACCGGTGATCAGCGCCGACGCGAACAACGTGGTCGACCCCAGAACGAACCCGAAGCCGGGACCGAAGACCCGGCCGCCGAGGACGAGCAGGAAGAAGACCGTCTCCAGGCCGGCCGTACCGGCGCCGAGCGGGCGCAGCGCGGCACCCACGGCCGACAGGACGCCGAGCATCGCCACGGCCTTGACGTCGAGTCCGCCCTCGCTGATCTCGAACAGCACCACCGCCATCAGCAGTGGGAGGAGCAGGGCGAAGAGGAGCGGCGCGTCGGCGCTGTGGCCGAGGCGCGAGTCGGCGGTGGCGAACAGCGGCCACCCGAAGGCGAGCAGTCCCGCCAGCGACACGAGGACGAGCGCCGCGGTGGAGCGGGGACGCAGCGCGATCACCCTGATCGGCGAGGCCATCAGCGCACCCCTCCCGTCGTCGCCGCGACGGCGGCCTGCACCTGGTCGAGCCGGAGCAGCCGCGCTGGCGCGAGGACCTTGGCGACCTGCGGCGCGAACGCGGGGGAGTCGCAGAGGATGTCCGCCGCCGGGCCGTCCGCGACGATCCGCCCCTCCGACAGGACGACCACCCGGTCGGCCACTGTCGCGGCGAACTCCACGTCGTGGGTGGCCACCGCGAGAGCCCGGCCGCTTGCCGCGAGCTCGCGCAGCAGCCTCCCGAGGACCGCCTTGGCCGGGTAGTCCAGACCGCGTGTGGGCTCGTCGAGCAGCAGCGCCCCCGGTGCGGCGGCGAGCTGGATGGCGAGGACGAGGGCGAGCTGCTGCCCCTCGGACAGGTCGCGGGGATGGTGGTCGTCGGGTATGCCGGGTGCGAGCCGGTCGAGGGTGCCGCGCGTCGTGCCCGGCTCGGCTCCGGCCTCGTGGTCGGCCTGACGGCACTCCGCCCGCACCGAGTCGAGGTAGAGCAGGTCGGGCGCGCTCTGCGGCACGAGCCCGATGTGGCTGCGCCGGACCCTGGGGGGCTCGGTGGCCGGGTCGACCCGACCACCGGTCGTGGTCAGGACGGTGACCTCGCCGGAGCTGCGGCTGCCCGTGCCGTGCAGGGCCCACAGGAGCGACGACTTGCCGGAGCCGTTGCGACCCATCAGGACCGCGACCTCACCGTCGTGCAGCGACAGGTCGACCGAGCGCACGGCGGCCACGGCCCCGTGGGTGACGTCCAGGCCCACTGCTGCAACCCGGTCGAGTGGAGGTGCGGGGTCGGGGTCTGGGGCGGTGGCCGGGCCGGTGTGGGGGCCGTCGGGGGCAGTGCCGCCGTCGAGGGCCAGGTCTCGTCGCAGTGCGGAGGCTGCTCGCCGCGCGTCGCGGACGGTCAGCGGCAGCGGCTGCCAGCCGGCCCAGCGGCCGAGGTGGACGACGGGTGGGGCGAGCGGCGCGGTGGCCATGACGTCCCGGGGGAGGCCGTCGCTGACCGTGCCGTCGTCCGCCACCAGGATGACGCGGTCCGCCGTGCCGACGATGCGTTCGAGCCGGTGTTCGGACAGCAGCACCGTGAGGCCGAGGTCGTGCACCAGCCTTGACAGCGTCGCGAGGACCTCCTCGGCACCCGTGGGGTCGAGCGCCGAGGTCGGTTCGTCCAGCACCAGCAACCGTGGGCTCGCGGTGAGGACCGAGCCGATGGCGACGCGTTGCTGCTGGCCACCGGACAGGTCGCGCAGCGGGGCATCGCGCAGGTCCGCGATCCCGAGCAGGTCGAGCACCTCCTCGACGCGGCGTCGCATGGCGGGGGGATCGAGGGCCAGCTGCTCGAGCGTGTAGGCCAGCTCCTCCTCGACCGTGTCGGTCACGAAGCCGGCCAGCGGGTCCTGTCTCACGACTCCCACGACGCCCGCGAGGTCACGGGGCCGGTGGGTCCTGGTGTCCAGGCCGCAGACGGTGGCCCGGCCCGACAGGTGGCCGCCGGTGAAGTGCGGGACGGTGCCGCTGACGGCGCCCAGCAAGGTGGTCTTGCCCGAGCCTGTCCGCCCGGTGACGACGACGAGCTCCCCCTCCTCGAGCACGAACGACGCCTCGCGCAGGGCGGGGCGGGGGCTGTCGGCATACCGGATGGTCACGGCGTCGAAGACGACCGGTGGGGTCAGGCTGGTGTTCATCGTGCACCGCTTCTTCGGGCGACCGGAGGGGTGGGAGCGACGAACGCCGGCAGCGCGGCCAGGAGGATCCCGAGCACGGCGAGCAGAGGCAGCGCCGGCGCCGCCAACGGCTGGATCGGCAGGACGAGGGCGTCGGGCGCCCGACCCGCCTGGACCACCATGAGCGCAGCGGCCGCCACGCCGGCCCCGGCGACGAGCCACTCCGGGAGCGCCCACGGGTCGGGCCGGTAGACGCTGCGCTGCACGCTTCGCCCCCCCACGCGCAGGCCGATGGCGGACAGGACCAGCCCCAGGACGAGCATCGGCATCCCGATGAGGGCCGGTGCGGTGCCGTCGAGCAACCCGTACATGCCGATGCCGGCACCCAGCAGACCGGTCAGGGTCAGCGTTCCGGTGAGGCGGCGGGTGGTGGACGACTGCTCGGTGCGTCGGCCATAGCCGCGCGAGTCCATCGCCGAGGCGAGGGACAAGGACCGGTCGAGGGTGTCCTGCAGCACGGGCAGGGCGACCCGGCCGACCGACCTGATCCCGCCACCACCCTCGCCGCGCAGCACCCTCGCGCGACGCACCCGCTGGACGCTGTCGGCCAGCTGCGGCGCCACGGTCACCGAGATGACGACGGCGGTGCCGATCTCGTGCAGGGCGCTCGGGAGCGCGCGGAGCAGCCTCTTGGGGTTGGCCAGGGCGTTGGCAGCGCCGATGCAGGCGATCAGGCTCGCGAGCCGCAATCCCTCGGCGGCGGCGGCGAGGACCCCTTCGAGGTAGAGCGGGCCGAGCAGGGTGATGCCGGGCAGCTCGACGCTGGGGAGCGAGTAGAGCCGGATGGTGCCGAACTTGAAGCCCACGAGGACGTGCAACACGACCCGCAGCACGATGATGAACGCGCCGAGCACGAGGTAGAGCCGAAACGCCCGCGACCACGGCGAGCTGCCGCGTCTGGCCGCGACGACCAGGCTGGCGACGCTCACGGCCAGCAGGAGCAGGAGCGGGTTGCTCGTGCGCGAGCAGGCCACCGCCAGCCCGATCGCCCACACCCACCAGGCGACAGGGTGCAGGTGACGGGACAGGGGTGTGCCTGCTGCGCGCACGGGCGGCTAGGTGCTCGCTCGGCGACGCACCGCGAGGTATGCCGCGCCGGCGCCGACCAGCCCCACCAGGCCGAGGCCTGCTATCAGGGTCAGGGGCGAACCAGAGTCGGGGGTGGCCGACGCAGCGCTGTCCGACTCACCGCGCCCCGTGGAGCCCGAGGTGGTGCCCGGCGATGTCGTCGAGGTGGTGGTGCCGGGCGCCGTGGTGGTCGACGGCTTGGCGCCGGGAGTCGCGCTGCCCGGTGAGCCCGGCCGGGTGCTTGCGCCGGAGCCGGGTGCCGGGGTCGACCCGGAGGTGCCGGAGCTGCTGGGCCGGGCCGGGGTGGTGCCTGCCGGTTTGGGCGTCGGCGCCGGTGGCCTGCTCGACGAGCTGGACGACGGGCTCGGCTTCGGCGACGGCTTCGGCGTGCTGGAGCTCGGGGCTGGAGGTGGGCTGCTGGGAGCGCCGCCGGACCCGAACGCGAACCCGATGACGGTGCCCGGGGCGGGGTTGTAGTCGGCCACCCCCGTGCTGCTGTAGATCCACGACCCGCCGCGCGAGGCATGGAAGAACGCCCAGTAGGCGCTCCCGGGAGGCATCCGTTGGCACGTCTGGGAGGAGGGGACGTTATTGATCTTGCAGACCACCTTGCCCTCCCCATACATCGGGACCCAGGCCACCTCGGCAACGGAGTCCAAGACAGCCCCCGCCTCCGTGGCGTCGGCCGCACAGAGGGTGCTGGAGCTGGAGCCGTAGTCGATGACGACCGTGACCCCGGACGTGCCCGAGCAGGCCGCCGCCTGGGCGGCCCCACCCGGGAGGGCGAGGCCGCCGGCGACGACGAGTCCGGCGACGGCGACGAGGCGCGTGAGCAGCCGCATCAGGCGTGCACGCCCTTGCGCCGCGCCAGCACGATGGCGCCGACCCCTGCGAGCAGCAGCAGCGCCCCGAGGAGGGTCGCCGCGGCCACGTCGGCGCCGGTGAAGGCCAGGTTGCCCGGGGTGGCCGAGCCAGGGTCGCCGAGGTCGGCCGGGACGGGTGCTGCCGCGGTCGTCGTCGAAGCCGCGGGCCTGGTGGTCGTGGTGGTGGTCGACGGGGTGCTGGGACAGCTGAGGGTCGGCGCGGTGGCCGCAGCGCCCTCGGCAGTGACCGTGAGCAGGGAGCCGCCAGCCAACCCGAGGGTGGCCTGAGGGGTCGCGCGCAGCGCTCGGTCGAGCGCCGCCGTGTTGCCGGGCGTTGCCTGCAGCGTCGCGTAGTCCGCCGCGGTGAACGCTATGCCACCACGAAGCGCGGTGGCGAAGGTGCAGTCGAACTGCAGGCTGGCGAGGAAGCCCTGGGCCCGGGCCAGCTCGGTCGTGTACCGACCAGCCGCGAAGGCCTGGGCTGCGACACCGGCGGTGTTGGCGTTGTACTGGCCGTCCTGGTTGAGGAAGCCGCCGTTCGCGGCCTGGTGGGACTTGAGCCACTCCAGCGCGTCGACGGCCGCCGGGTCGCCCTCGCCCAGCAGACCGATGACTGCCTGCGCAGCGAAGGCGGTGGCATCGGCGTCGCTCGTGCACGCGGCGCCGGCCACGTCGAGGTTGCCCCGGAACCCGCCGTCGGTGCACTGCTGGTCGAGCAGGTAGTCGCCGGCCACCTGCGGCACCGAGGTCGTGGCGCGGCCGATGGCGATGACGTCCAGTGCCTGGCCGATGGTGTTCGAGTAGTCGCCGGTCGGGTTGCTCGGATCGCCGTAGTTCGACTTGTCGGAGAACCGGCCGTCGGCCGTCATCAGGCCCTGGAGGCGGGCAATGAGGTCCTGGCCACCGAAGTCGGTGGGATCGCCGCCCTGCGCGACCACGCCGATGACGAGCTTGCCCAACGGTCCGGCGTAGGTCTCGGCGGTGGGTGAGCCGGCGGGATCCGGGTAGCCCACGTAGTCGTCGACGTGGGCCGCGAGGTAGTCGGTGGACGCGTCGGCCTGGTCGAGGCCGACCCCGGCGCCGTCAAGGCCGAGGATCGCATCGATCGTGTTGCCGCCGTCGAAGAAGGTCGAGGCCGGGTAGTTGTAGTGGTCGCCGCGCGTCGCGAGGGTGCGCACGATGAATCCGGCGGCATAGGCGGCCTGGTCCGAGGAGTCACCCGGCAGCACGGCCGCAGCGCGCAGGGTGGACTCGGCGCCGAACGCAAGCCGCTTGAGCGGGTCCGTGAGCTTCGCCTTCGGGGCGGTCCCGGTCGTGGAGGGGATCGTCGCGGGCGTCGACGAGGTGGTCGTCGGGTCGGTGGTCCCCGTGCCCGGGGCGGGCGTGGTCGTCGAGGTGTCGCCAGGGGGCGGGGTCGTGATGGTGGCCGACGTCGCCGAGCCGCTGGGGTCGGTCGTGGCGGTGCCGGTGCCGGTGCTCGTGGTCCCGGTGCTCGTCGTGCTCGTGGTGACGGGGGTGGGCTCGGTCGTGCCGGCGAACGCCGCGCCGGGCAGGACCAGGGCGACCCCCAGGGTCAGGGCGAGGGCAGCGGCCGGGCGGGCGCTGCGGAGGGTGCGGTGCATGGTGCCTCTTCAATGCGAACGGTGTCGCGACGGGTGCACCGGCACCAGAACGTGAAAGACCCCCGGCGTCGCAACAGCGACATCGGGGGGCGGCCTCGGACCTGGTGTCCGGGCTCCGCCCCGCGTACCTCGACGGAAATGGAGCCGCTTCGCGATCCAGGTGTTCCGGCTCGCCGCGGTTCAGTGCGGCCTACGGTTGCGGGTCAGCGCCGGAGTTGGACCGGCTTCCCCTGGGTGTCGCGTCGTGGTGTTGCCCTGGGGCAACGTGGCTCAGACTACACCGCACGGCCGCCCTCTCCGGCGGCGCGCACGTGCCCTTCGTCACGGCCCGCTAGACTCGGGTGCACAGGCAGTGAACCGGCCATCACCGGGGAGCCTCCGGAAGAACGGTCACGGCACCACACGGCATACGCGTGGGGCGGTGTCCCACTAGAACCGGACGGGTGGGTCCGTCACAACCTTGAGCAAGAGCGGCTGTATGCCGTGGGCCCCTTCGGGCGCGCGGGTGCGGCAAGCGAGGTGGTACCGCGGTGCCGTCGGGAATCCCGGCGACGTCGTCCTCGTGTGAGAACACGAGTGATGTGAGGACCGCCGACACCATGACCTATCCGAAGGTCTCCAGCGACACCGTTCCGAGCGACGTCCAGGGCGACGTGCAAGGCGCTGCCTCCGGCGTGCCCGCGTCCCCCCGCTTCCCCGAGATCGAGGAGCGGATCCTCAGGTACTGGGACGAGGACGGCACCTTCGTCGCGTCGGTGGAGAACCGGTCGGCCGGCACGAACGGCGACAACGAGTTCGTCTTCTACGACGGGCCGCCGTTCGCCAACGGGCTGCCGCACTACGGCCACCTGCTGACCGGCTACGTCAAGGACCTCATCCCGCGCTACCAGACGATGCGCGGACGCAGGGTCGAGCGCCGGTTCGGCTGGGACACCCACGGGCTGCCCGCCGAGCTCGAGGCGATGAGCCAGCTCGGGATCAAGACCAAGGACGAGATCCTCGAGCTGGGGCTGGAGAAGTTCAACGCCAAGTGCCGCGAGTCGGTGCTGAAGTACACGGGGGAGTGGCGCGACTACGTCACCCGCCAGGCGCGCTGGGTGGACTTCGACAACGACTACAAGACCCTCAACCCCGACTACATGGAGTCGGTCATCTGGGCCTTCAAGGCGTTGTACGACAAGGGGTACGTCTACGAGGGCTTCCGCGTGCTGCCCTACTGCTGGAACGACCAGACGCCGCTGTCCAACCACGAGCTGCGCATGGACGACGACGTCTACCAGAACCGCCAGGACCCGGCCGTCACCGTGGGCCTGCGCCTGGAGACGGGTGAGCTCGCCCTCGTCTGGACGACGACTCCGTGGACGCTTCCGGCGAACCTCGGCATCATGGTCGGCCCCGACATCGACTACGTCGTCGTCGAGTCCGACGTCACTGGCACCACCGAGCGCTACCTCATCGGCGAGGCGCGCCTCGCGGCCTACGCCAAGGACCTGTTCGGCGCCGACACCTCCGACGGCGTCGACCCCGTCGACCCGCAGTCGCGGATCGTGGAGCGGCTCAAGGGCAGCGACCTCGTGGGCAGGTCCTTCACCCCGCCCTTCTCCTACTACCTCGGCCACGAGCGGGCGCACCGGGTGTTCCCGGCGGAGTTCGTCACCACCGAGGACGGCACCGGGCTGGTCCACACCGCGGGCGCCTTCGGTGAGGAGGACAAGATCGTCACCGATGCCGCAGGCATCGAGCCGGTCATCCCCGTCGGTCCCGACGGCTGCTTCACCTACCCCGTCACCGACTACGAGGGTGTCCAGGTCTTCGACGCCAACGCGATGATCATCGACCACCTGAAGGCCCGGACGCGCGGCGAGGGCGAGACCGGTTCGGTCACCGAGGGCACCGTGCTGCTGCGCCGGGAGACCTACGACCACTCCTACCCGCACTGCTGGCGCTGCCGTCAGCCGCTGATCTACATGGCCGTCTCGAGCTGGTTCGTCGAGGTCACCAAGTTCAAGGACCGGATGCTCGAGCTCAACGAGCAGATCACGTGGGTGCCCGAGCACGTCAAGCACGGCCAGTTCGGCAAGTGGCTCGAGAACGCCCGCGACTGGTCGATCTCCCGGAATCGCTTCTGGGGCAGCCCGATCCCGGTGTGGAAGTCGGACAACCCGGAGTACCCGCGCCTCGATGTCTACGGCTCGTTCGCCGAGCTGGAGGCGGACTTCGGGATCGAGGTCACCGACCTGCACCGGCCGTTCATCGACAACCTCACCCGACCCAACCCCGACGACCCGACGGGGCAGTCCACGATGCGCCGGGTCGAGGACGTCCTCGACGTCTGGTTCGACTCCGGCTCGATGTCCTTCGCGCAGGTGCACTACCCGTTCGAGAACGCCGAGTGGTTCGAGCACCACTTCCCGGGCGACTTCATCGTCGAGTACATCGGCCAGACGCGGGGCTGGTTCTACACCCTGCACGTCCTGGCGACGGCGTTGTTCGACCGACCTGCCTTCTCCTCCTGCGTGAGCCACGGGATCGTGCTCGGCTCGGACGGCCAGAAGATGTCGAAGTCGCTGCGCAACTACCCCGACGTGCGTGAGGTGTTCGACCGCGACGGCGCCGACGCGATGCGCTGGTTCCTCATGTCCAGCCCGATCCTGCGGGGCGGCAACCTCGTCGTCACCGAGCAAGGCATCCGCGACGGCGTGCGCCAGGTGCTCATCCCGCTGTGGAACACCTGGTACTTCTTCTCGCTGTACGCCAACGCTGCTGGTGGCGGACAGGGCTACGAGGCGAAGTGGTCGACGGCCTCCACGGACCCCCTCGACCGCTACCTGCTGGCCAAGCTGGGTGAGTACGTCCGCACCATGCAGGAGCAGCTGGACGGCTACGAGGTGGCCAACGCCTGCGAGACGACCCGTGGCTTCCTCGACGTGGTGACCAACTGGTACGTCCGCCGCTCGCGGGAGCGGTTCTGGGACACCGGCGCGGGCACCATTGCGGGATCCGGGCGGGGCGGCGCCGAGCAGGCGTTCGACACGCTCTACACCGCCCTCGAGGTGGTGTGCCGCGTCGCTGCGCCCCTGCTTCCCCTCACCACCGAGGAGATCTGGCGGGGACTCACAGGCGGTCGTTCGGTGCACCTCACCGACTGGCCGGACCACACCGACCTGCCGGCCGACCACGACCTGGTCTCGGCCATGGACCGCGCTCGCGAGGTCTGCTCCGTGGCGTCTTCTCTGCGCAAGGCCGGAGGACTGCGCGTGCGACTGCCCCTCCAGGACCTCACGGTCGTGACGTCAGATGCGTTGTCGCTCAAGGACTTCGGCGGGATCATCGCCGACGAGGTCAACGTGCGCACGGTCACCCTCCGCGACCTCGGCGACGCCAGCGAGGCCGACTTCGGCATCACGCAGCGGCTCACCGTCAATGCCCGGGCAGCCGGTCCGCGGCTCGGGCGCGACGTCCAGCAGGCCATCAAGGGCAGCAAGTCCGGCGACTGGTCCGTGGCGGCCGACGGCACGGTGACCGCGGGTGGCCTGGACCTCGTCGAGGGGGAGTACACCCTCGAGATGGTCGTCGACTCGGAGCAGCAGGGCGCGGCCAAGGCCACGGCGATGCTGCCCGGTGGCGGCTTCGTGGTGCTCGACACCGAGGTCACGGCCGAGCTGGCGCAGGAAGGCCTCGCGCGCGACGTCGTTCGGGCCGTCCAGCAGGCCCGCCGCGATGCCGGACTCGACGTGTCGGACCGGATCTCGCTGACCGTCACCGGGTCCCCGGCCGTCTGGGAGGCGACCGTGGCCCACCAGGCGCTCATCGTCGAGGAGACCCTGGCCACCCAGTTCGGCAGCGCCCCCCAGCTCGACGCGCTGCCCCAGCGTGATGACGTGGCAGAAGCCACGGTCGGCGACGGTGAGCCGGTGCGCATCAAGGTCATGAAGCTCTGACGGAATGGAAGACGAAACAATGCCTGCTCCCGATGCCGCCCAGCGCGAAGCCGCCCACAACCTCGCGCTCATCAAGGCGATGAGGGAGGCCGAGGAGGCGATCCTCGCCCGCGCCCCCGAGCACGACCTGCAACCGAGCCTGGACCGGATCGCCGCGGTCATGGAGCTCCTCGGCGACCCCCAGCGCACCTACCCGGTCATCCACCTCACGGGGACCAACGGCAAGACGTCCACGACCCGCATCATCGACTCACTGCTGCGCGAGATGGGCCTGAAGACGGGCCGGTTCACCTCGCCGCACCTGCACAGCGTGCGCGAGCGGATCGCCTTCTCCGGCGAGCCGATCAGTGCCGAGAAGTTCCTCGAGGCCTACCACGACGTGCTGCCCGTCATCGAGATCGTCGATGCCCGCTCGGTCGCCGACGGTGGTCCGCGGATGACCTACTTCGAGGTCCTCGTGGCCGTGGCGTACGCCGCGTTCGCCGATGCCCCCGTCGACGTCGCCATCGTCGAGGTGGGGCTCGGCGGCAGCTGGGACGCCACCAACGTGGCTGACGGTTCGGTCGCCGTCGTCACGCCCATCGCGCTGGACCACCAGCACTTCCTCGGCAACGACGTGGTCGACATCGCCACCGAGAAGTCCGGCATCATCAAGGCCGACTCCGTCGCGGTGATCGGGGTCCAGGAGACGGACGTCGCACAGATCCTCGCCGACCGTGCAGCCGAGGTCGGCGCCCGGATCGCGTTCGAGGGCAACGACTTCGGCTTGCTGACGCGGGACGTGGGGGTCGGCGGACAGCAGATCGCCATCCGCGGCCTGGGTGGCGACTACGAGGACCTGTTCCTGCCCCTGCACGGGGCGCACCAGGCCCACAACGCCGCGCAGGCACTGGTCGCGGTGGAGGCGTTCTTCGGTGGGGGAGAGCAGCGGCTGGACCCTGACATCGTCCGGGCCGGCCTGGCCCGGGTCGCCTCGCCGGGTCGCCTGGAGATCGTGCGGCGATCCCCGACCGTCATCGTGGACGCAGCGCACAACCCCGCGGGCGCGATGGCCCTGCGCGACGCCATGGAGGACTCGTTCAACTTCGCGAAGATCGTCGGGGTCATCGCGATCCTCAAGGACAAGGACGCCACCGAGATGCTCGAGATCCTCGAGCCCGTGCTCGACCACGTGGTGGTCTCGCGCACGACCTCGCCGCGCGCCATGCGGCCTGACGACCTGGGTGAGCTGGCCATCGACATCTTCGGCGAGGACAGGGTCACGGTGGTCCAGGACCTGCCTGACGCCCTGGACGTCGCGGCTGGGCTTGCCGACGAGGGCGGAGTCGGGGGCGGGGTGCTGGCGACGGGCTCGGTCACCACCGCCGCCGAGGTGCGCATGCTGCTCGGCGCGACCGACGTCTGACCCGGTCGCGCCGACAGCGTGTGGCTGCGGCTACTTCTTGCCGAGGTTTCCCACGTCGAGGTGGCCCTTGGTTTCGGCCTTGGCGTGCTTCTCGGCGCGCTTCTCCTTGATGGACTTGCCCGCCTTCTTGGCCAGGTGTTGTCGAGGTGACTTGTCGGCCATGGCTGTGCTCCCAGCGCTAGGAAGCCTGAATGACTCCGTACCTCGACACTACGCCTCCTCGGCCGACGGGAACGCCCGAGATCCGCGCCCTGTGGGACCGGTCCGGCTGGAAGCCAGGCACACGGCATACCCTCGGAGCATGTTCGGGAAGCTGATCGTCCTCGTCATCGTGGTCGCCGTGGCCTTCTGGCTGCTCACGAAGTTCCGCGACTCCAACCGGGGCGGTCGATGAAGGGCATCGTCTTCTACGGCGCGCTCGGCAAGTTTACCTGGCGGATGCTCGCGACCGTCCTCGGCAGCCAGGGGGTCGTGGTGTTCCTCGGTGCGCTGGTGGCCCGTGGCCTGGCGAGCGCCGAGGGTGACGACCGCAGCCATGCCTGGTTGTGGACCGGTGTCGGTCTCGCCGTGCTGTGCTGGCTCGCCGCCGGGATGATGCGTCGGCCCTGGGGCGTGACACTGGGGTGGGTCATCCAGGTGCTGACCTTCGCCAGCGCGGTGGTGGTGCCCGCGATGCTCGGCGTCGGGTTCATCTTCCTGGCGCTGTGGGTGGGCTCGCTGGTCCTGTGCCGCCGGGTGGAGGACCAGGTGGCGGCGCGTCAGCAGACCGACGTCGCCCAGCAGCAGTAGGAGCAGCAGCCGTCAGGAGGGCCAGGGGGAGCCACAGCTTGGCCGGCCAGATGGCCGCGCGCTCGGCGAGTCCTGACCAGTGCTCGGCACCGAGCCGTACCGCGAACACGACTACGCCGCCGATGGCCACGGCGGCCAGGGCCAGACCGACGTGCCGGAGCCGGCCGGGGGCGAGCAGCCTGGCGTGCAGCAGGAGGGCGAGCGGCTGGGCCACGAAGACCGGGAGCGCGACGAGGGAGTGCGCGAGCGGGTGGGAGTCGACGGGCAGCAGGCCGACGCCGACCGAACCCAACCCGGCCACGACCCACAGCCAGCCGACCAGAGCGGTCCGTCCACGCACGCTCAGCAGCGGTACTGCCCCCAGCGCCTGGAGGAGGCCGAAGGCGATGAACGCGATGTTCATGACCACTGGGGCGGATGAGCAGCCTCCTCCCCGTCCGTCGCTCGCCGGGTAGGTGCAGACGGTCCCGAGGGCGCTGATCGTGTCGTCGGCCAGCGAGTAGTGCACGCCCGCGAGGAGGGCCAGTGCGACCTCGGCGGCGAGGTAGGCAGGCTGGACCAGCCACGCGGCATACGTGAGGCCGCTCCTCGGGCCGCTGCTCGTCCCCGCCACCTGTCGCACACCGCGACGCTAGTGCCTGGGGTTGGTCGGTAGGCTGGCGCGCGTGACGACGCAGACCGAACGCTCCCTTGTCCTGGTCAAGCCCGACGGGTTCGCCCGTGGCCTCAGCGGTGAGGTCCTTCGCCGGATCGAGGCGAAGGGCTACACCCTCGCCGCGCTCGCGGTGACCACCCCGACCCGCGAGCAGCTGGCCGAGCACTACGCCGAGCACGAGGGCAAGCCGTTCTACGAGCCGCTGGTCGAGTTCATGTCCAGCGGCCAGGTGACGGCGGTCGTCATCGAGGGCAACCGCTGCATCGAGGGTTTTCGCGCGCTCGCCGGTGCCACCGACCCGACGGCCGCACTGCCCGGCACCATCCGGGGTGACCTCGGCCGTGACTGGGGCAAGAAGGTGCAGGAGAACATCGTGCACGGCTCGGACTCCCCGGAGTCGGCCGCCCGCGAGATCGCGATCTGGTTCCCGAACCTCTAGTTCCAGTCGCTGGAAACTGTGACCACTAGGACGTCTCGAGGTCGTCGAGACCGCTGATCACCACTTCGAGGAGCGCGGCCAGCTGGTCGCGCTCCTCGCGTGTCAGGCCGGCGAGGGTGTCGGACTCGACGACGTTGGCCTCGCGCACCGCCGCCTCGAACAGCTCCCAGCCCTGGTCGGTGAGCTCGACGAGGACGCGGGTGCGGTTCTCCGGATCGGGGGAGCGCCGCACCACGCCGCGCTCGGTCATCCGGTCCAGCCGGTGCGTCATCGAGGACGCGGCCACGTTCGTCGCGTCGGCCAGCCGGCTCGGCGTCAGCGGCTTGCCGTCCGCGGTGGCGAGCTGGGCCACCACCGACCACTCGCCGTGGGAGAGGTCGAGGTCCACGAGCTGGCGCGTGTACCACTGCTCGAGCTTGCGGCTCAGGGAGTTCACGGCGGTGATGACGCGCTGCACGGACTCGTCGCCGCCCGCCGCGACGTAGGTCGCGACGGCTTCCCGGTACTGCTCTTGGGCGCTCTGGGCGCGCTCGGCGCTCTTCGACCTCGGGGGCATGCCGTCATCTTCGCATGCTAAATCTTCACATGCTAAGATTTCGATATCGAAATATTCGAACTCGAAGAACTGTTGAAGTGACCATGCGCGCCCGTCTGTTGATCCTCGCCTCCGCCGTTGCCATGCTCGGCTGGGGCACCGTCCTGCCCTACCAGTACGCCTACGCCGCGTCGACGCGCGGCTGGGGCTCGCTCGTTGCGGCGGCGGCATCCAGCCTGTTCTCGGTCGGTGCGCTCCTGGCCGCTCCCGTGGGTGGCCGCCTCGCCGACCGCATGTCGCCCGTCATGGTCGCGGTGGGCGCCAAGGTCGTGGCCGCCGCTGGTGCTGCGTCCCTCATCTGGGCGAACGGGCCGGTGTCGTTCCTCGTCGGCATGTTCGTCTTCGGCCTCGGGATCACGGCCGCAGGTCCGGCCCAGTCCGTCCTCGTGCTGCGCTGGGTCGGCGGCTCCGACCGGCGCCGGGTGTTCGCGTGGCAGTTCACCGGCCAGGCCCTCGGCATGGCCGTCGGGGCGTTCGGCGCCGGCTACGTCGTCGACCTCGACCGCGCCTCCGGCATGTGGCCGGCCTTCGCCGCAGCCGCTGCCGGCTTCCTCGTCTCGGCTCTGCTCCTGCTCGCCGCAGGTGCCCGGCGATGGGGTATGCCGGTCGCCTCGGCGCAGGACGAGTCCCTCACCTCCCAGGGCATCGGGGCCGCCAGCCCTCGCGAGGCGCTGCGCGCCATCTGGGCCATCCCGGCCCTGCGCTGGACGGCGCTCGTCACGGTCACCCTGGCGCTGGGCTTCTACGCCCAGTTCGAGTCGGGGCTGCCTGCCTATGCGCTCACGGTCCTGCACGTGCACGAGACCACCATCGGCCTCGCTGCCGCCGTCAACTGCGTCGTCATCATCGCGCTGCAGATGCTGGTCGTCCGGCTGACGGCCCAGCGCAGCGGCGCGACCCTGCTGATGGGCGTCGGCGCCATCTGGACGCTGTCCTGGCTCGTGCTCTCCGTTGCCTCGCTCGCCCCAGAGCTGTCGGCGGCCCTGTTCGTCACGACGTTCGGGATCTTCGCGGTCGGCGAGACGATGTATGCCCCGGTGCTCAACCCGTTGACCGCGAGCCTGGCTCCGTCCGGGCTGGTCGGCACCACGCTCGGGTTGTTCACCGCCCTGCAGACCGGCTTCTCGGCCGCCGGTCCGCTGGTGGCAGGGGTGGTGCTCGGGGCGGGTTTCGGCGGCCTGTTCATCGGGCTGCACATCGCGATCAGCCTGCTGGCAGTCTTCGGTGCGTGGCGGCTGCGCGCCGCGATGCGACGGCCTCGCGAGGTGGCCAGGCCGGTCCGGGAGGCAGCGCTCGCCGCCTGACCATGCGGCATACCCGAGCCCCCTGGCCGTTCGATGTAAACCCGCCGGTGATCCCCGGCGGGTTTACATCGATCGGGCGGGAGGAGTCGTCACATCTGTCACACGGGCCCCAGTATCGGGACGGCTCGGGCGCGGCTCCCGGATCGCGGTGGCGAGCCGACCTAGCATCGCGGGCGTGAGAGGCGGTGCGGGCGGCTGGATGACGCTGGGTCGAGACCTGGCGATCGACCTCGGCACCGCCAACACCCTGGTCTACGAGCGGGGTCGCGGCGTGGTCCTCGACGAACCGTCCGTCGTGGCGGTCGAGGCCGCCACGGGCCGGCTCATCGCCGCCGGCACGAGGGCCAAGGAGATGCTCGGTCGCACGCCGGGCCACGTCCGGGCCGTACGGCCGCTGGCCGACGGGGTCATCTCCGACGCCGACGTGGCCGAACAGATGCTGCGCTACTTCGTCGACCAGGTGCGTCCCTCGCGCCTGGTCCGTCCGCGGATGATCGTCTGCGTCCCGAGCGAGGTCACCGGAGTCGAGCGACGTGCCCTCGAGGACGCCGCCGTGCGCTCGGGCGCGCGTCGGGTCTACGTCATCGAGGAACCCATGGCTGCGGCCATCGGCGCCGACCTGCCGGTGAACGAGACGTCGGCGTCCATGGTGGTCGACATCGGTGGCGGCACGACCGACGTCGCCGTGATCAGCCTCGGCGGCATCGTGACCGCCCGCTCCGTCAGGGTCGGTGGCGACGAGATCGACGAGGCGGTGATCGCCCACGTCAAGAGCGAGTACTCCTTGCTGCTGGGCGAGCGCAGTGCCGAGGACATCAAGGTGGCTGCCGGATCGGCTTTCCCCCTGAGCGAGGAGACGAGCACCCGCGTCCGAGGCCGCGACCTGGTGAGCGGCCTGCCCAAGACCGTCACCATCTCCAGCCAGGAGGTGCGCCGGGCGATCGAGGGGCCGGTGCTGCAGATCGTCGAGCTGGTGCGCGCAACGCTCGACGTCTGCCCGCCGGAGCTGGCCGGCGACATCCTCGACAACGGGATCACGCTGACCGGTGGGGGAGCGCTGCTCCGCGGCCTCGACGAGCGGCTCCGGCACGAGCTCGGCGTCCCGGTGCGCGTGGCCGACGACCCGTTGCGGGCCGTGGTTCGCGGCTCGGGGAGATGCATCGAGGAGTTCTCCACCCTCGAGCGGGTCCTCATCGACACCCGCCGTTTTTGACAGGCGCTTCTGACCGATGCGTGCCACCTCCAGACGTCGGCTCCTCGTGGTGCTGCTGGTCCTGACCGTCGTCGCCCTCGCCGTCGACGTGTCCGGCGGTCCGGGTGTGGGGTCGCTGCGGTCGGCGGGTGGAGCCGTGCTCGGACCTCTCGAACGCCTCCTGTCGCCCAACGACCCCCTCGACATCGCCGATGCCCAGGGCGCGCGAGACGAGGTCCTGCGCAACCAGGCATCGCAGCAATCCGTTGCAGGGCAACAACTACAGCAGCTCATTGCCTCACCCGACCTGTCCGGGCGCGAGTTCGTCCCCGCGCGGGTCGTCGCCATCGGCCGCGAGGGGGCAGCGGGACCCGAGCGGGTGACGCTCGACGCCGGGTCGCGCGACGGTGTGCGCACCGACCTGTCCGTTGTCGGCGTCGACGGTCTGGTCGGACGGGTCGTGGCGGTCTCTCCCTGGACCTGCGACGTGCTGCTCGTCGGCAGTGCGGACCTGGTCGTGGGCGTCCGGGTCGGTTCCCCCGGCACGCTGGGTGCGGTGGGCAGTGGGGCCCAAGGCGTGCACCGTCGCGCGGCCGGGGAGCTCAACCTCACCGTCGTCGAGCGCGGCGTGGTGCGGACAGGCGACGTGGTGACCACCCTGGGCAGCGTGGGGGAATCGCCCTTTCCCCCGGGACTGAGGGTGGGAACGGTGGAGCGCGTCGACGACGCCCCCGGCGACCTCACCCCCACAGCCTCAGTCCGTCCCGCGACTGACGTCACCACGCTCGGAGTGGTCGGCATCCTGCGCACGGGCCCTCGCTCCACCCCCAGGCCGGCCGTCACGGGCGGTGGCTGACCATGCTCCTGCCCAACCTGGCCCTCACGGTTCGTGGCCTCCTGCTGCTGGCCGCCGCCGTGGCATCGGTGACCCTGGCTGCCCGCTCACAGCTGGTCCTGCCCGACCTGGTGCTCCCCGTCGTGGTGGCCGGCGCCCTGCGCACCGGCGCGTCCCGCGGTGCCCTGCTCGGCCTCGCGGGTGGCTGGCTCGTCGACCTGATGCCGCCCGGTTCGTCCGCGCTCGGCACCGCAGCCCTGGTGTATGCCGGGGCCGGACTCCTCGCCGGGGCCGGCAGGCGCGAGGGGGAGACGCCGTTCGGCTGGGTCGCCGTCGTGGGACTGGGCGGCGCGGTGTTCGTGGCGGCCGGACGACTCGTGGTCGCGGTGCTGTCCGGGGCTGCTGTGGAGTGGCACGTCCTCGGGCTGCGCCTGCTGCTCTCCGCCCTCCTCTGCGCGATGCTCGTACCCGTACTCGTCAGCGTCGAGCAGCGCCTTGCCCGAGGACGACGATGAAGGGCGGGCGTCGACCGTGAAGCGTTCGCGGGTCGTCCGGGACCACTCGCCCCGCGTGTGGGTGCTCGGGCTGGTGGTCCTGTGCTTCATGGGCACGCTCTTCGGTCGGCTGGGGCAGGTCCAGATCGTGGGCCACGAGGACTACCAACGCGCGGCGGACACCCTCAACACCCGCACGGTCACCGAGCCGGCCGTCAGGGGCCGCATCCTCGACCGCACCGGTCTGCCGCTCGTGGACAACACGACGGAGACCGTGGTGACCGTCGACCGGGCGGTGCTCGTCGAGTCGGAGGACGGCGGGCGCGACCTCATCCATCGAGTGGCCCGTGTGGTGGGGGCCGGATTCGACCAGCTGTGGGGGCGCACCCAGCTCTGCGGTGTGCAGGGGGCGCCCCCGGCGCCGGTCTGCTGGGCCGGGTCCGCCTACGTGCCGATCCCGTTGGCCAGCGGCGTCGATCCCCGCAAGGCCCTGAGTCTCCTCGAACGTCCGGACCTCTATCCAGGGGTGGGGGTTTCGGCCCAGCCGGTGCGCGACTACCCAGCCCAGCGAACCGTCAACGCGGCCCACCTGCTCGGCTACCTCGCCCGATCGAACGCCGAGGACGTGGCGGGTTCGAGGGGGGCGATCGGCGACCTCGACCTGGTGGGTCGCTCAGGTCTGGAGGAGCAGTACGACGCCCAGCTCCGCGGCACGCCCGGGACGAGCACGGTGGCAGTCGACCCCCGCGGCATCGTCACCCGGCGGCTCGGGCAGACCGACCCGGTTCCGGGTCGGGACGTCGTCACCAACCTCGATGCCAGGGTGCAGTCGGCGGCGGAGGCTGCCCTGGCGTCGGCCGTCACCTCCGCGCGCACACACGGTCACCGGGCCGACTCCGCCGCGGCGGTCGTCCTGGACGTCACCAACGGTGGCGTCGTCGCGGCAGCGAGCTACCCGTCCTACGACCCGGATGTCTGGACGGGCGGTGTGACCCCGGCCGAGCTCGCCCGCCTCACCGACGCGGCAGCCGGGACGCCGCTGGTCTCCCGGGTGACCTCTGCCGCGTTCTCGCCCGCCTCGACCTTCAAGGTGGTCAGCCTGCCTGCCGCGGTCAGGGCCGGGAACCCGCTCGACGGCACGTACAACTGCACGTCCGGCTACACGATCGGGAACCGCAGGTTCGCCAACTTCGAGTCCCGTGCCTACGGCCCGATCTCGCTACGCAGGGCCGTGGAGGTCTCCTGCGACACGATCTTCTACGACTTCGCCTACCGGTCCTGGCTGGCGCAGGGCGGACTTGCCGCCAGGTCCGATGCCAGGGACCCCTTCGTCGCGATGGCCGAGGCGTTCGGACTGGGCCGGACCACCGGGATCGACCTGCCCGGGGAGCAGGCTGGGCGCATCCCCGACCGGACGTGGAAGCAGCGACAGTGGGACCAGACCCACGCCGAGACCTGCAAGCGCGCCAGGTCCGGCTACCCGGAGCTGGCCGGCGCCGACCCCAGCCGCGCGGCATACCTCAAGGCACTTGCCGTCGAGAACTGTCAGAGCGGCTTCCAGTTCCGTGCCGGCGACGCGGCCAACTTCGCGATCGGCCAGGGCGACATCACGGTGACGCCCCTGCAGATGGCCCAGGTCTACGCGGCCATCGCCAACGGCGGGACGCTCTGGAAGCCGGAGGTCGCGCGCGCCTTCGTGGCCCCCGGCGGGGCCACGGACCCGGTGGCTCCCGTCAGGGCGGGAAGCGTGCGCTTTCCCGCCGGCACGCTGTCCTTCCTGCGGGGGGCGCTCGTGGGGGTCGTGACGTCGGGCACGGCGAAGGGGGCCTTCGCCGGCTTCCCGCTCGACCAGTGGCCGGTGGCGGGCAAGACGGGCACCGCAGAGGCGTTCGGCAAGCAGGACACGGCCTGGTTCGTGTCCTATGCACCGGCCACCAAGCCGCGGTATGCCGTGGCGGTGGTGGTCTCCCAGGGCGGCACCGGAGGCGAGGGTGCCGCACCCGCTGCCCGACGGATCCACGAGGTCCTGCGCACCCTGAGGTAGCGACGGGCGAAGTGGGGCGATGGGGGGACAGTCAGTAGGCTGACCGCCATGGCTGACTTCGATGTCGTAGTTCTCGGTGCTGGTCCTGGCGGGTACGTCGCGGCGATCCGCGCCTCCCAGCTCGGTCTCAAGGCCGCCGTGGTCGAGTCCAAGTACTGGGGTGGGGTCTGCCTCAACGTTGGGTGCATCCCGTCCAAGGCGCTGCTGCGCAACGCCGAGCTGTCCCACATCCTGACGCACGAGAAGGACAAGTTCGGGATCGAGGGCGACGCGACGATGGCGTTCGGCCCGGCCCACGCCCGATCGCGCGCGGTGTCGGCGGGGATCGTCAAGGGCGTCCACTTCCTGATGAAGAAGAACAAGATCACCGAGATCGACGGGTGGGGCACGCTGACCAGCCCGACCTCGATGGATGTCGCGCTCAGCTCCGGCGAGAAGCAGACGGTCACCTTCGACAAGCTGATCATCGCCACCGGCGCCACGACCCGGCTCATCCCGGGGACGTCGCTGTCGGACCGCGTCGTCACCTACGAGGAGCAGATCCTCACCGACCAGCTGCCCGGCTCGATCGTCATCGCGGGGTCCGGTGCGATCGGCGTGGAGTTCGCCTACGTCATGAAGAACTTCGGGGTCGACGTGACCATCGTGGAGTTCCTCGACCGGATGGTGCCGACCGAGGACGCCGAGGTGTCCAAGGAGCTGCTCAGGCACTACAAGAAGCTCGGGGTCACGGTCCTGCTCTCGACCAAGGTCGAGTCGATCGACGACAGCGGCGAGAAGGTGAAGGTGACGGTGTCGCCCGCCGCCGGTGGTGAGTCGACGGTCATCGAGACCGACAAGGTGCTCCAGGCCATCGGCTTCGCCCCGCGGCTCGAGGGCTACGGCCTCGAGTCCCTCGCCGTGGCCACCGAACGCGGCGCCATCGCCATCGACGACCACTGCCGCACGAACGTCGACAACGTCTATGCGATCGGCGACGTGACCGGCAAGCTCATGCTGGCCCACACGGCCGAGGCGCAGGGCGTCGTCGCCGCCGAGACCATGGCCGGTGCCGAGACCATGCCCGTCGAGTACGACTTCATCCCGCGGGCGACCTTCTGCCAGCCGCAGATCGCCTCGTTCGGCTACACCGAGGAGCAGGCCAGGGAGAAGGGCTTCGACGTCAAGGTCGCGAAGTTCCCGTTCTCCGCCAACGGCAAGGCGATGGGCCTCGGCGACGCCGTCGGATTCGTCAAGGTCGTGGCCGACGCGAAGCACAACGAGATCATCGGCGCCCACCTCATCGGCCCCGAGGTGACCGAGCTGCTGCCCGCGCTGACCCTGGCCCAGAAGTGGGACCTCACCGCCGACGAGGTCGCCCGCAACGTCTTCGCCCACCCGACGCTGTCCGAGGCGGTCAAGGAAGCCGTCGAGGGCATCGCCGGCCACATGATCAACCTCTGATCGCCGCCTCACCGATCCCTGTCGTCTCACCGTCCGCTCGCGGACAGTTCGGAGCTCCCGGTATGCCGCGCGTCAGCCTGCCGATCACGACCGAGAGGCTCGTCCTGCGCAGCCTCCGTCCCGGTGACGAGGACGACGTGTTCGCCTACCGGTCGGTGGCGTCCGTCGTGCGGTACATCCCCGGCGAGCCCAAGACCCGCGAGCAGGTGGCGGACCTGGTGGCCGAGCGGGCCACAGCCGGCCGCGTCGACGAGAAGTCGCCGATCCTCACGCTCGCGGTCGAGCTCGGCGGTCGGGTCATCGGAGACGTGCTCATCCACCTCGACGGGCTCGACGGCCACGACGGACGGCAGGCCGAGATCGGCTGGGTCTTCGCCCCCGACGTGGCGGGTCAGGGCTATGCCACCGAGGCGGCGCGGGCCATCGCGGACGCCGCGTTCCGTGAGGTCGGGGTGCACCGCGTGTGGGCCCAGCTCGAACCGGTCAACACCGCGTCGTCGCGCATCTGCGAACGGCTGGGCATGCGCCGCGAGGCACTGTTCGTGAAGGCCTCGTGGTTCAAGGAGCAGTGGACCGACCTGGCGATCTATGCCCTCCGCGCCGACGAGTGGTCGGCCAAGGCATCCGAGGCGTCCGAGGCGTCAGAGGTTTCCGGGGCCAGCTCCTGACTTCCCCCACCGCGACTCCGACGCATACCTCGGAGCGCCGCTCTCCGCTGCCCGCGCTGACCGGGCTGCGCGTCCTGGCGGCCGCCTGGGTGGTGCTGTTCCACTATCGCCCGGACCTCGAGGCGCTCGCCCCGTGGACGATGCCTGCCGACACCCTGATGCGTGCGGGGTACCTCGGCGTGGACCTGTTCTTCCCGTTGAGCGGCTTCATCCTGGCCTACAACTACGCCGACTCCATGCGGACCTTCTCCCGGCAGTCGACGGTCTCGTTCATCCGCAACCGCTTCGCGCGGGTCTGGCCGGTGCACTTCGTGGCGCTCAACATCGACCTCGCCATGGCCGTCGCCATGGGCACCTTGGGCATCGGCGAGGGCGGGCAGCGGCGCACGCCCGCGGCATACGGGCAGAACGTGCTCATGGTGCACAACTGGTTCAACGACCGGCCCAGCTTCAACGGTCCGGCCTGGTCGATCGGCTCGGAATGGTTCGCCTACCTGGTGGCGCCGTTGCTCTTCGTGCTCGCCGCGCGTGTGGTCCGGGCCCGCAGCTCCCTGCTGCTCGCCGCCCTCTCGTATGCCGTGATGCTCACCGTCTTCGCGGTGTTCGCCCTGCCCAACGGCAACCTCGAGCACATGTTCTACGTGCGGATCATGGGCGAGTTCGTCGCCGGGGTGTTCCTCTGCCTCGCCTGGGTGCGCGGCGGTGTGGCCCTCGGACGGCTGGTACCGCTGCTGCCGGTCGTGGTGCTCGTGGTGGCCCTGGTTCCTGCCGTCGCATCGGGTGACTACTGGATGGCCCCGGTGATGGGGCTGGTCGTGGCGGTCGTGGCGGCGGCTGGCGGCGTGGTGTGGCGCTGGCTGTCGACGCCGTTCATGGTGGCCGCGGGGGAGGCGTCGTACTGCCTCTACATGACCCACTACCTGATGCGTCCGGTCGTCACCTGGCTGCGCGAGTGGGGCGACGATGCCTGGTGGTCGGCAGGTCTGGCGGTGGTGGCCCTGGTGCTCGTCCTGGGCGGTGCCGCCTGGCTGATGCACGTCCTGGTCGAGCGCCCGGCGCGAACGTTCCTGCACGGGCGTTCGCGGGCGGCCGCCCGCCCTGCGCCCGAAGCCGAGCCCGAACGTGAGGCCGAACGTGAGCGCGAACGTGAGCCCGAACCTGTGGGAGCCCGCGGCTGACCGGACTACGGCGTGGGCTTGGTGGTCTTCTTGGCGGTTGCCTTCTTGACCTTGGGCGGCAAGGTCGCGATGTGGTCCCGCGCCCGGTCCGTCCAGGCCGACATCTGGTCGTCGGACAGGTCGGGGGGCAATGAGAGCCACCCGTTCATCGGTCGTTCTGCCGGTCCGAAGGGGCCGCTGCCCGGCACCTCCTCGAGCTCGGCCATCCCCGCCGCGTCGAGCTTGACGCCGACGTCCTCACCGAACAACCCGGCATACATGTTGCCGTTGACGAACGCGCCGACACTGCCGAACATCGGCTTGACCTCGACCCCCGGCGCGTCGCTGATCAGGCTCCGGAAGCGGGCCTTGTCCTCGTCACTGTGCTTGGGCATCTGCATGTCCCCATCCAACCACCGAGCGCCCCGACGCCGCGGCCCGCGACCGGATGCGCCCTGGAGTCACATCCGGTCCTGCTAGATCGTCGGCTGACCACCGAATGCGCCCCTGAGCCGCATCCGGGTGGACCTGAGGGCTCGCCAGACCTGTGGACAACCGGCCGGGCGCCTCGACCTGATCGGGGAGGCTGGCCGCATGGCAGACCGTACGCCACCCACGACGAGCAGTGCCGGGCCCGTCACGTTCCTCACCCGGGCGTCGGCGCGCGAACGCGGCATCACGGAGGGTCAGTTGCGCGGCCCGCGGTGGGTCAGGCTCTTCAACGACCTCTACCTGCCTGCCTCCGTCGAGGTCACCGACGAGGTGCGCGCGCGGGCCGCCCTCACGCTCGCCCCCGAGGGCGCGATGGTCTCGCGCCACACCGCGGCAAGCCTCCTCGGTGGTGTCGTGCCGCACACGGCCGACGTCCACCTGACGTTGCCGTCGGGACGGCTACGGGTTGCAGGCATCGACGCGCGCCGCGGGACCGGCCGGGCCGCCCGGATCCGCCGAGTCCCCATCACGTCGGCAGAGGCGACCTTCGTCGGGCTCGCTGATGACCTGACTCTGGTCGACCTGGTGGTCCTGGGGGACTCGTTGGTGAAGGCGGGACGCTGCCTCCCCGCGTCCCTGGGGGACGCCGCCTCCGGAACCAGTCGCTCGGTCGCTCAGAAGAGGCTGCGCCGGGCGGCGAGCCTGGTCCGCGCCGAGGTCGACTCGCCGATGGAGAGCCGTCTGCGGCTGCTGCTCGTGCTCGCCGGACTGCCTGAGCCAGTCGTCAACCATGTCGAGTACGACGACCTCGGCCACTGGAGGCGCCGGTTCGACCTCGCCTATCCGGCCCACCGACTCGCGATCGAGTACGACGGGCGTCAGCACGCGGACTCCACCCGTCAGTGGGAGCGTGACGTCGAGCGCAGGGAGGAGCTCGACAGCGACGGCTGGCGGCTCGTCGTGGTGCTGGCGAAGGGCATCTACCGCGAACCGGCGCGCACCCTCGAGCGGGTGCAGAGTGCCATGGTGTCCCTGGGCCTGCCCGGACGAGTCACCAGCGAGGAGTGGAAGCAGCACTTCCCGGGGCACGCGTGAGGTCACCGGCAGGAGGGGTGCCGGAGGGGTGCCGGGTGTGGCTTCCGAATGTGGCCGCCGGGCGCATCCGGTATGCCGGGCCCTGCGCCGAGGTGCCGGATGTGGCCGCCGGGCGCATCCGGTATGCCGGGCCCTGCGCCGAGGTGCCGGATGTGGCCGCCGGGCGCATCCGGTCGGGTGATGGTGGAGCGGAGCGGCCCCGCAGCCGCCACCCGCTGACCGATTAGGGACGCAACCCGCCCGCTGGTAACCTTGGAGCCGCCGTAGACCGGCCGCGGATCCAGAGAGCCCAGGTGAACCAGCCCTGGCGCACCGCGCAACGATCACACGAAGGAGCAGTGCCGACCCATGCCGTTGAGCCTCGACGTCAAGAAGAAGATCATGTCCGAGTACGCCACGCACGAGGGCGACACCGGTTCCCCCGAGGTCCAGGTGGCGATGCTGACGCAGCGCATCCTCGACCTCACCGAGCACTCGCGCCAGCACAAGCACGACCACCACAGCCGCCGCGGCCTGCTCCTCCTGGTCGGCCAGCGTCGCCGGCTCCTGCGCTACCTCGAGAGCGTCGACGTCGAGCGTTACCGCTCGCTGATCAAGCGCCTCGGTCTGCGCCGCTAAGCATTCGACAGGGACGGTCCTCCATGAGGGCCGTCCCTCTCGCATGGGGTCGGCATCGATGCCGCCCGAGATTGAGCACCACCCATGAAGAACACCCGTGCACAACGACGATGCACCAGGGTCACCAGAAAAAAAGAAGGAGGGCCCAATGGAGGGTCCAGAGATCCACTTCGCCGAAGCGACCATCGACAATGGTTCGTTCGGCACCCGCACGGTCCGGTTCGAGACCGGACGCCTGGCCAAGCAGGCCGGTGGCGCAGTTGCCGCCTACCTGGATGAGGACACGATGCTCCTCTCCACCACCACCGCCGGGAAGCACCCGCGCGAAGGTTTCGACTTCTTCCCCCTGACGGTCGACGTCGAGGAGCGGATGTATGCCGCGGGCAAGATCCCCGGCTCGTTCTTCCGCCGCGAGGGTCGCCCGTCGACCGACGCGATCCTCACCTGCCGCCTGATCGACCGCCCGCTGCGCCCGACCTTCACCAAGGGTCTGCGCAACGAGGTCCAGGTCGTCATCACGGTGCTCGCGCTCAACCCCGACCACCAGTACGACGTGCTCGCCATCAACGCGGCCAGCGCCTCCACCCAGATCTCGGGTCTGCCGTTCTCCGGTCCGATCGGTGGCGTCCGCGTCTCCCTGATCGACGGCCAGTGGGTTGCCTTCCCGAACTTCTCCGACATCGAGCGCTCGACCTTCGACATGGTCGTCGCGGGCCGCATCGCGGGCGATGACGTCGCGATCATGATGGTCGAGGCCGAGTCCACCGAGTCGACCTGGAACCTCGTCAAGAACGAGGGCAAGCAGGCTCCGACCGAAGAGGTCGTCGCCGAGGGCCTCGAGGCCGCCAAGAAGTTCATCAAGGTTCTGTGCGAGGCCCAGGCCGACCTGGCCAGCAAGTCCGCCAAGCCGGTCCAGGAGTTCCCGATCTTCCTGGACTACCAGGACGACACGTATGCCGCCGTCGAGGCCGCGACCTCGGACGACCTGACGCAGGCGCTCGCCATCGCCGGCAAGCAGGAGCGCGAGGACCGCATCGACGAGCTCAAGGACTCCATGAAGGAGAAGCTCGCCGGCGAGTTCGAGGGCCGCGAGAAGGAGCTGTCCGCGGCCTACAAGTCCGTGCAGAAGAAGCTGATCCGTCAGCGCATCCTGCGCGACAAGGTCCGCATCGACGGCCGTGGCCTCGCCGACATCCGCGCCCTGGGCGCTGAGGTCGAGGTGCTGCCCCGCGTGCACGGTTCGGCCATCTTCGAGCGCGGCGAGACCCAGATCATGGGCGTCACCACGCTGAACATGCTCCGCATGGAGCAGCAGCTCGACACGTTGTCGCCGGTGACGCGCAAGCGCTACATGCACAACTACAACTTCCCGCCCTACTCCACCGGTGAGACCGGTCGGGTGGGTTCGCCGAAGCGTCGCGAGATCGGTCACGGAGCGCTCGCCGAGCGTGCCCTGATGCCGGTGCTGCCGACGCGCGAGGAGTTCCCCTACGCGATCCGCCAGGTGTCCGAGGCTCTCGGTTCCAACGGCTCGACGTCGATGGGCTCGGTCTGCGCCTCCACCCTGTCGCTGCTCAACGCCGGTGTGCCGCTGCGCGCCGCGGTCGCGGGCATCGCGATGGGCCTCATCTCCGAGGAGGTCGACGGCGAGACGCAGTACGCCGCGCTGACCGACATCCTCGGTGCCGAGGACGCCTTCGGTGACATGGACTTCAAGGTCGCCGGCACCCGCGAGTTCGTCACGGCCATCCAGCTCGACACCAAGCTCGACGGCATCCCCGCCTCGGTGCTCGGCAGCGCGCTGACCCAGGCTCGCGACGCCCGCCTGCACATCCTCGACGTCATGAACGAGGCCATCGACGCGCCCGACGAGATGAGCCCCTTCGCTCCTCGCGTCATCTCGGTGCAGGTCCCGATCGACAAGATCGGCGAGGTCATCGGGCCGAAGGGCAAGATGATCAACCAGATCCAGGACGAGACCGGCGCGCAGATCTCGATCGAGGACGACGGCACGATCTACATCGGTGCGACCGACGGCCCTTCGGCCGAGGCCGCCCGGGCGCAGATCAACGCCATCGCGAACCCGCAGATGCCGGAGATCGGCGAGCGCTTCCTGGGCACCGTGGTCAAGACCACGACCTTCGGCGCGTTCATCTCCCTCCTGCCGGGCAAGGACGGCCTGCTGCACATCTCCGAGGTGCGCAAGCTCGTCGGTGGCAAGCGGATCGAAGCCGTCGAGGACGTCCTGGCCGTGGGCCAGAAGGTCCAGGTCGAGCTCAAGGAGATCGACCCGCGCGGCAAGCTGTCGCTCGGTGCGGTGCTCGCGGAGGGTGAGGGTGGCGACGCCGAGGCAGGCGACGCGGCCCCGGCCCCGACCGCAGGCACCGACGCCGACGCCGACGCCGACGCCGAGGCGCCCCGCGACGAGCGCGGTGAGCGTGAGGACAGCGGCGAGCGTCGTGACGGTGGCCGCAGCCGCAACCGCCGTCGTGGCGGCCGCGGTGAGCGCGGTGCCGACGACCGTGGGGCCGACGTGTCCGACAGCGCGGCTCCGGCCACGTCGGAGGACGCGGCGGGCTGAGCCCACGCACCACCGCACCTGACAGCGGGCCGGCATACCTCATCGGTATGCCGGCCCGCTGGCTTTGGGGGTGCGGGGCGGGGCCGCAGCGCGTCAGGGCACCTGGCGGGCGCGCACGCAGCACAGGTCGGGGGCGGGTTCCAGGCGGGTCTGCACGTGGGTGCACCCGAGTGCCTCGACGGCGCCGGTGACCAGGGCGAGGTTGATGCCGCAGACCAGGTCGGTGTGCTCGCGCGCGAGTCGGTCGAACGGACAGTTGGCCAGCTCGAGCTCGGCCTCGTCCTCGGTGGGGGAGGGCTCGTAGCCGTGCCTGGCCAGCAGCTCCGACACGCTGCGGAGCTCGGCCCGCGGGCCACGAGGGCGGGCAGCGCCCACGGCCAGCGCTCGCCCCGCGTCGGTCGCGGCAGCGTCGATCGCCTGGTCGAGCGTCAGGTGTCCGCGCCCCACGCGACCGACGGCATCGGCGAGGACGGCGGCGGCCAGGTCGTACTGCCGGGCGGGGAGCGACACCGACACCTCGCCACGGGCGCGGCGGTAGAGCTTGGACGGCCGACCGGCTCCCGGCCCCTGGCGGCCACTCAGGCGGCGGAACTCGACCTCGAGCAGGCCCTCGTCGACGAGCCGGTCGAGGTGGAACTTCACCGAGTGCAGCGGCAGCCCCACGGCCTCGGCCGCCTGCTCACGACTGACCGCCGTGCGCTGCCTGGACACGTGGTCGTACAACGCCCGTCGAGACGGCTCGGCGAGGGCGCCCACGGACTCGATGCCGTCGTGCACGTCGTGCACGTCGTGGGCTTCCGGCGACATCAGGCTCCTCGAACGACTCGTTGACTAATGGGGACACCACTCCTAAAGTCAATTTAACACTCCTTTAGAGAGTGGAGTAGTGAGAACAGAGAGCCGAGCCAGAGGATGACGCATGACTGACGACCGGACCTTCGTCGTGATCGGGGGCGGGCTGGCTGGCGCCAAGACCGCCGAGGCCCTCCGCGAGCGCGGCTTCGAGGGGCGTGTCGTGCTGTTCGCGAGCGAACCGCACCTGCCGTACGAGCGACCGCCGCTGTCCAAGGACTACCTCAAGACCGGTGATAAGCTCGAGGACGTCTTCGTCCACGACGAGAGCTGGTATGCCGGTCACGACGTCGACGTGCGCACCGGTAGGACCGTGGTCAGCATCGACCGCGACGCGCACGAGGTGGTGGCCGACACCGGTGAGCGCACGGCATACGACCGGGTGGTGCTGGCGACCGGAAGCGCACCGAGACGGCTCACCATCCCCGGTGCCGACCTCGACGGGGTGTTCTCCCTGCGCACCATCGAGGACAGCCAGGCGATCCGTGCCGTCCTCGTCCCGGGGCGACGCATCGTCTTCATCGGCGGCGGCTGGATCGGGCTGGAGGTGGCGGCGGCGGCGCGCGAGGCCGGTGCCGAGGTCACGGTGCTGGAAGCCCTCGACCTGCCCCTGGTGCGGGTCCTCGGGCCGACCATCGCCCAGGTGTTCGCCGACCTGCACCGCGAGCACGGTGTCGACCTGCGCACGGGGGTGACGGTCGAGGCCGTGGAGGGCGACTCCGCCGTCACGGGCGTGCGGCTGGCCGGCGGTTCGGTCGTGCCGGCCGACGCCGTCGTGGTGGGGATCGGGGCCACGCCCAACGTCGGGCTCGCGCAGGCTGCGGGGCTGGACGTGGACAACGGCATCACCGCCGACGCCGTCGGGCGCACGAGCGACGCGGACATCTTCGCGGTGGGGGACGTCGCGAACGTCGAGCACCCGTTCCTCGGGCAGCGGATCCGCGTGGAGCACTGGGCCAACGCCCTCAACCAACCCCCGCTGGTGGCCGCGGCGATGCTCGACCAGGAAGGGCCGGAGGCGGAGCTGCCCTACTTCTACACCGACCAGTACGACCTCGGGATGGAGTACCACGGTCTCGGGAGCCCGGACGACGACGTCGTCGTGAGGGGCGACCTCGCGACACGGGAGTTCGTGGCGTTCTGGCTGCGCGACGGGCGGGTCTCCGCGGGGATGAACGTCAACGTGTGGGACGTCGGTGACGCGGTGAAGGGACTGATCCGGTCGAAGGCCGTGGTCGCGCCGGACCGGCTGGCCGACCCCGCAGTCCCGCTCGAAGAGCTCAGCGGGAAACCCTGACCTGACCTTTACCTTCGCGACCGGTCCCAGCCGTTTCGTATTTGCCGTGGGCATGGTGTGATGCCCCATCGGCCCGGACCACCGTCCCGGGGCTGTCAATCCTGAGCTCGCCTTGGAGGACTGCTGTGCGCGTACCCCGCAAGCACGTGATGGGAGCGGTGGGCGCCATAGCCCTCACCGCTGGAGTTGTGAGCATCGCCCCGATGAGTGCCCTCGCGGCGCCCTCGGTCGATGCGCCCGTGGTGATCAACGAGGTCTACGGCGGCGGCGGCAACACCGGCGCCACGTACCGCAACGACTTCATCGAGCTGGTCAACACCAGCGCGTCCACGGTGAACCTCAACGGCTGGTCGGTGCAGTACGCCGGGTCGACCGGTGTCTCCTGGCAGGTCACCGGGCTGGCCGGGTTCCTGCCGGCTGGAGGCACCTACGTGGTCCGTGAGGCCGCGGGCACGGCCGGGACCACCGACGTCCCGTTCGACGCCTCCGGGACCATCGCGATGGCTGGCGGCGCCGGCAAGGTGGCCCTCGTCAACAACGTCACGCCGCTCGGCGGTACGGCCACCCCGTGCACCGCGAAGTCGGGGCTCAACCCGTGCTCCGGGCAGCCCTCCGTGGTCGACTTCGTCGGCTTCGGCACGGCGAACGACTACGCGGGGACCGGCCCCACGCCCGCCCCGAGCAACACCGTGTCGGTCAGCCGCAAGGCGGGACCGCAGAACACCGCCGACAACGCGGCCGACTTCGCCGCCGGGGCCCCGAGTCCGGTGGCGTGCGGCACGACCTGCACCACGCCGCCCGCACCGGCGGAGAAGACGATCCCCGAGATCCAGGGCACGGGTCCGAGCACCCAGCTGTCGGGGCAGACGGTGACCACCAAGGGGGTCGTCACCGCGGCCTATCCCACGGGCGGGTTGCACGGCTTCTACATCCAGACCCAGGGAACCGGTCCCGAGCCGAGCTCGTCGTCCGCCTCGGACGGGCTCTTCGTGTTCCAGACCGGTGGCTCCGGCAGCCCGCTCGACCCCGACGTCCAGGTCGGCAACTACGTCCAGGTGACGGGTGCGGTCAGCGAGTTCCGGAGCTCGTCCACCGACCCGGGGACCCTGACCGAGATCACCGCGTCGGCAGCGAACATCAGTGACGCGGGCAGCGAGTTCAGCCCGGTCCAGCCACTGACCGTGCCGTGGCCGACCACTGACGCCGGACGTGAGTCGATCGAGGGCATGCTCTTCCAGCCCACCGGCGACTACACCGTGACCAACACCTTCGGTACCAACCAGTTCGGCGAGGTCGGCCTGGCCGTGGGTGACCACCCGCTGCTGCAGAACACCGAGGTGGGTGCCCCCGGCAGCCCCGAGGCCGCGGCCGTCGTGGCCGACAACGCCAAGCGAGCGGTGACCCTCGACGACGGTGCCTCCAGCAACTTCACGGCGAGCAGCTTCAGCGCAGCGACCTGCGCCGGCCGACCGATCCCGTGCCTGCTCAACGGCGACCTCACGCCCGCGTACGTCTCCACCACCACGCCGGTCCGGGTCGGGGAGGCGGCCACCTTCACCGCTCCCGTCGTCGTGGACTACCGCTTCAACCTGTGGCGCTTCCAGCCGACGGCCCAGGTCGTCGGCCCCGCCAACGCGACCTCGCCGGTGGCCTTCGAGAACACCCGCACGGCTGCGCCGGACACCGCGGACATCAACCAGCTCGGCACTGCCGACCTCAAGGTCGCGTCCTTCAACGTCCTGAACTACTTCACCGATCTCGGCGACGCCGACCCGACCTGCGTGGCCTTCTACGACCGCAACGACAACGGCGACACGGTCCGCGGCGTCGACGGCAGCCCCTGCACCCGCCGTGGTGCCTGGGATGCCGCTGACCTCGCTCGACAGACCGAAAAGGAGGTGTCGGCGATCAGCGCGCTCGACGCCGACGTCGTCGGGCTGATGGAGATCGAGAACTCCGCACGGTTCGGCCACGACCGTGACGCCGCTCTGGCGGCCCTCGTCGCCGCGTTGAACGCCAAGGCAGGCGCCGGCACCTGGGCGTTCGTCCCGTCCTCGACGGACCTGCCCTCGCCCGAGGAGCAGGACTTCATCACCAGCGCCGTCATCTACAAGCCGGCCACCGTCATGCGCGTCGACCGGTCTCGCGCCCTGGGTGACCAGAGCGAGGATGGCCAGGCCTTCGGCAACGCCCGGGAGCCGATAGCCCAGACCTTCAAGGCGAAGACCGGCAAGGCCGACAAGTTCCTGTTCGTCGTCAACCACTTCAAGTCCAAGGGTTCGGCTGGTCCCTTCCCGGGTGACGCCGACAGCGGTGACGGCCAGGGCGCTTCGGTGACCAGCCGCATCCTGCAGGCGCAGGCCCTGCGCGACTGGGTGCCCGGTGTCGCCGCCGAGTACGGCGCCAAGGGGATCGTCATGGCGGGTGACTACAACTCGTACACGATGGAGGACCCGCTGGACGTCCTCTACAAGGCGGGCTACACCGACGTCGGCAGCCGGTTCGACCCGAACAGCTACTCCTACTCCTTCAGCGGGCTCTCCGGTTCGCTGGACCACATCCTCGTCAACGACCACGCGCTGCGGATGTCGACGGGGGCCGACCACTGGAACATCAACTCCGGTGAGTCGGTGGCCCTGGAGTACAGCCGGTTCAACTACCACTCGACCGACTTCCACGACCCGGGCCCGTACCGGTCGTCCGACCACGACCCGGTGGTTCTCGGCCTCACGGCCTTCGTGAAGTAGTCGAACCACCTCCGCGAGCCACGGGCCCGGTCTCCCGAATGGGGGACCGGGCCCGTCGTCGTGGGCAGGTGGCTACGCTGGCGACCGTGAGTGACACGATCAAGGTGGCCGTGATCGGTGCGGCAGGACGCATGGGCGCCCAGGTATGCCGGGCGGTCACGGACGCGCCGGACCTGGAGCTGGTCGGGCGGTTCGACCAGGGCGACGACCTCGGCGACCTCGGCGGTGCCGCTGTCGTCGTGGAGTTCTCGGTCCCGGCCGCGTCACCGGCCAACGTGGCGCACTGCGTCGACCGTGGCGTGCACGTCGTCGTGGGCACCACCGGGTGGGACGAGGGGCGCCTGGCGACGGTGCGCGACCAGCTCACCCAGCACCCGTCCGTCGGTGTCCTCATCGCCCCGAACTTCGCGATCGGCGCCATCTTGATGATGCGCTTCGCCCAGCAGGCCGCGCGGTTCTACGAGTCGGTCGAGGTCGTCGAGCTGCACCACCCCGACAAGGTGGACGCGCCATCGGGCACGGCAGCACGCACCGCCGGCCTCATCGCCGCCGCCCGCGCCGACGCCGGCCTCGGTGCCGTCCCGGACGCCACCACCCAGGACCCCGACGGGGCGCGCGGCGGACGCGTCGACGGCATACCCGTGCACTCGATCCGGCTGCGTGGGCTGGTCGCCCACCAGGAGGTCCTGCTCGGTGGCGAGGGTGAGATGCTCACCCTGCGCCACGACTCGTTCGACCGGACCTCCTTCATGCCGGGTGTCCTCGAGGGGGTGCGCGGGGTCGCCGCCCACCCCGGGCTGACCGTCGGGCTGGAGCACTACCTCGGCCTGGACGCCTGAGTGCGCGAGAAGGTCACCGCTCTCGTCCTGCTGGCGGTGCTGGGCTTCTACTGCGCCACGATCGGGTGGCGTGGGGTCGAGCTGGTGCGGGACGGTCGGCCCGTGGCCGTGCTGTTCGGCGTCGCCGTCATCCTCATCCCGGTCGTCGCGCTCCTGGCGATGGTGCCACTCGTGAGGCTTGCCCGGGACGGCGCGCGGATGATGGTGCAGGCCCGGGAGTCGGGTGCCCACGGCGCCTGGGCTGACGAGCTCGAACAGGCCGAGACCTGTCGGGTCGCCAAGGACCGCAAGGGCGAGCAGGCGCACTACCGTGCCGCGGTGAGGGCCTGGCGTACCTCGCGCCCCTGACCCTCCCGGCCTACCGTGGTGGCATGCACCGTTCGCGCATCGGCATCGTCCTCATCGACCACCCCGGCGAGGACTACGACGCCGGCCTCGCGTTCTGGGCAGGTGCCCAGGGTGTGCGTCCGGTCCAGGACGGTCCCTATGCGAGCGTCGGCGAGATCGGGTCACTGAACCTCGAGGTCCAGCGACTCGAGGACGGACCGCCGCGCGTGCACCTGGACATCGAGACGGACAACGTCCGTGCCGAGGTCGCACGGCTGACGGCTCTGGGTGCGAGCACCGTGGACGACCGGGAGAGCTACGTCATCATGGCCGACCCGGGCGGGGTGATCTTCTGCGTCGTCGGGATCCAGACCGGCGACCGGTTCCTCGAGGACGCGCAGGAGTGGCCCTGACCAGTGGGGTCAGGGCAGGCCGAGGAGCCGCAGTCCCGCCGCGACCGCGGCAGCCAGCACCACGACGACGATGAACGGCGCCCGCAGCACCAGCGCCACCATGGCCACACCGACGGCGGCAGCGCGCGAGTCGAGCGTGATCGCGCCCGTGCTAGAGGTCAGGGTCTGCACGCCGACGAGGGCGGCCAACAAGGCGATCGGCAACGCCGAGGTGATCCGCGTCGTCCGCTCGCCGTCGAGCCACGACGCCGGCACGACGTAGCCGAGGTACTTGAGAACGAACGCCAGCCCGGACGCGATGAGCACAGCGGTCCACGTGCTCATCGTGCGGTCTCCGGTGTCGCAGGGCCTGGTTTCACCGGCGTCTGGTCGGGCCACTGGTGCGGTGGTGGCGGGTCGTGGTGAGCGCGCTGCCACACGCCCGCCAGCAGCGCGGTGCAGGCGGCGACCAGGACGGGGACGCCGGCAGGAGCATGCGGAGCGACGAGCACCGCGATCAGCGCGGCCAGCACTGCGATGGCGACGGCGTCCCGCGACTTCAGCCGCGGCCACAGCAGGGCGCAGAAGGCGGCCGCCGCGGCGGCGTCGAGTCCGTAGCGGCGGGCGTCGCCCATGGCGTCGCCGACGACGGCGCCGACGAGCGTCATCGCGTTCCACAGGACGAAGACGCCCACGCCGGTCACCCAGAAGCCGAGTCGCGCGGCGACCGTCTCGGGCTGCGCGACACTGACCGCCGTCGACTCGTCAATGGTCAGCTGGGCGGCGAAGACCTTCCGGAGCCCACGCACGTCGAGCATCCGCGCGACCTGCAGTCCGTACAGCCCGTTGCGGACGCCGAGGAGCGTCGAGGTGGCGATGGCGGCGGGTCCGCCGGCCGCCCCGGCTGCCATGACCCCCACGAACGCGAACTGCGACCCTCCTGAGAACAGCAGGAGCGACAGCACCTGGGTCTGCAGGATCGACAGACCCGCGGCCACCGACAGGGCACCGAAGCTGATGCCGTACGTCCCCGTCGCCAGCGCCACCGACAGGCCCTGGCGCACGACCCGGGAACGTCGTTCCGGGGTCAGGGTCAGGGTCGTGGTCACGGGCCCGGAGGTTCCGGCGTGATGTCGGCGACCAGGCGGACCTCGCGCGCGGTCCCCCCGTCGGGGGAGATCACCCGGTCGCGGAACGCGCCGTCAGGGGTGAGCCCCGCGTCGAGCAGGAAGGCCCGGGTGGCTTCGTCGCTGGCCAGCACCCACGTGTGCAACCGGTCGGCACCGGCGCCGCGCAGGGTGTCGACGGCCGCGTTCAGCAGGCGTGACCCGTGTCCGACCCGACGTGCCTGCGGGTGGACCCCGAGGGCTGAGAGCTCACCCGTGCCCGGGGACGCATCGGGGTCCTGGCTCGGGCCGATGGCCGCGAACCCGACCACCTGGTCGCCGGCGCACGCCGCGAGCAGCCGGTAGACCCCCTGCGGAGGTGCGGCCAGGGACTGGCGCCAGACGGCCGCGAAGGCCTGTGGCTCGAAGGTCTCCAGCACCTCCGCGGGCAGCACCGCGGCATACGCCTCGCGCCACACGGTGGCCTGGACGAGCCCCACGGCGGGAGAGTCGGTCTCGCGCGCCACCCGGACGCTGGCGTCGGCGAGCGGTCCGGGGGAGGAGGAGTGACCGGCGTGGTCGTGCTGGTGGGCCATGCCCTGCATCCTGCCATCGGTGCTGCGTCGGGCTCCGGGCACGGTCGCGTCGTCGAGGTCAGGGGCGCTCGTACGTCACCCAGCTGAAGCCGTCGCGCCGCTCGCGCCGGACCTCGTTCCAGTGGGCCGGGTCGATGTCGGGGAAGCGCACATCACCCTCGGGCGACTGGTCGACCTCCGTGATCAGCAACC
Source organism: Pedococcus sp. P2_E5 (assembly GCF_056403895.1). NCBI lineage: Bacteria > Bacillati > Actinomycetota > Actinomycetes > Micrococcales > Intrasporangiaceae > Pedococcus > Pedococcus sp. P2_E5. The sequence continues at coordinate 4,069 of NZ_JBFUEP010000006.1, read as the reverse complement.
GCTGCGCCCACGGCATCGCCTCGGTGTAGACCTGCCCACCCCCGCAGACGAACACCTCGGCCGCGGGACCCGCCAGCGACAACGCCTCGCTGAGCGAGTGGGCCGTCTCGACGTCGGGGTGGCTCCAGTCCGGCTGGCGCGTCACGACGATGGTCCGGCGGCCAGGCAGCACCCTCCCGATGGAGTCGAAGGTCTTGCGGCCCATCACCATCGGGTGGCCCATCGTGGTCCGCTTGAAGTACGCGAAGTCCTCGGGCAGGTGCCACGGCATGTCGTTGTCGGCCCCGATGACGCCGTTGCGGCCGACCGCGGCAATGAGCGTCACGTTGGTCATGGGCACAGGTTAGCGACAGCGTGGTCGTGGTGGCTGGGCCCGACGGCCCAGACCGGCACGGCTCTGACCGCGATCGGCACGGCTCAGACCGCGATCGGCGCCTTGATCGACGGGTGGGCCTGGTAGCCGACCAGCTCGAAGTCGCCGAGGTCGAACTGGTCGATGTCCTTGCCGCAGGCGATCTTCATCTGCGGCAGGGGGAGCGGCTCACGGGTCAGCTGGAGGGTGGCCTGCTCGACGTGGTTGGAGTAGAGGTGGGCGTCGCCGAGAGTGTGCACGAAGTCGCCCGGCTCGAGGTCGCAGACCTGCGCGACCATCATCGTCAGCAGCGCGTAGGAGGCGATGTTGAAGGGGACGCCGAGGAAGATGTCGGCCGAGCGCTGGTAGAGCTGGCAGGAGAGCTTGGCCCGGTGCCCGTCCACCGCGGGGGACACGTAGAACTGGAACATCGTGTGGCAGGGCGGCAGCGCCATCGAGTCGACGTCGGCGACGTTCCAGGCCGACACGATGTGCCGGCGGCTGTCGGGGTTGGTGCGGATCGAGTCGATGACCTTGGCGATCTGGTCGACGTGGCCGCCGTCCGGTGTCGGCCAGGACCGCCACTGGTAGCCGTAGACCGGCCCCAGGTCGCCGTTGTCGTCGGCCCACTCGTCCCAGATGGTGATGCCGCGCTCCTGGAGCCACCGCACGTTGGAGGCGCCGCGCAGGAACCACAGCAGCTCGCCGATGATCGACTTGAGGTGGAGCTTCTTGGTCGTCAGGACCGGGAAGCCCTCGGAGAGGTCGAACCGCATCTGGTAGCCGAACACCGAGCGCGTGCCCGTGCCCGTGCGGTCGGACTTGTCCGTGCCGGTCGTCATGACGTGGTCGAGGAGGTCGAGATACTGCTGCACGCACGCAGCGTAACGCCGGCCGGTGACACCTGCCGGGACCCGCCCACCAACCGGGAGGTAAGCCGCGTGGCCGGCCACGCGGCATACCTCCCCGTGCGCACGGCGGAGGGCTCGATGGCGCCAGGGGGCGGCGCCTTCCCGCCAAATTGGCGACCGCAGGGTGTGCGGGACGCGAGCGGTGCACCCGGGGGCGATAACCTGCCGGTATGAGTGCGACGTCTCCGTTCGGCCGGGTGGTCACGGCCATGGTCACCCCGATGCGTCCCGACGGATCCGTGGACCTGGACGCCGCCCAGCGCGTGGCCACCCACCTGGTCGACCACGGCCACGACGGACTGGTCGTCAGCGGCACGACCGGGGAGTCGCCCACCACGACCGACGCCGAGAAGGTCGAGCTGCTCAAGGCCGTCCTCGAGGCGGTCGGCGACCGGGCCGCGATCACGGCGGGGGCCGGCAGCAACGACACCGCCCACTCCGTCGAGCTCGCCACGGCGATGACCCGGGCCGGGGCCCACGCCCTGCTCGTCGTGACGCCCTACTACAACAAGCCTCCGCAGGAGGGGATCGCCCGGCACATCGAGGCGGTCGCCGACGCGAGCGACCTGCCGGTCATGGTCTACGACATCCCCGGACGCACCGGGGTCCCGATCCACACGGAGACCCACCTGCGGCTGGCCCGGCACCCCCGCATCCGGGCGGTCAAGGACGCCAAGGGCGACCTGTTCGCCGCCACCGAGGTGATGCGGCAGACCGACCTGCTGTGGTTCAGCGGTGACGACGCCCTCAACCTCGCCCACCTCACCAACGGCGCCATCGGCGTCGTGTCGGTCGTCGGCCACGTCGCGGGCGACATCTACGCCGAGATGGTCGCTTCCGTCGACAAGGGCGACCTCGCCCGCGCGCAGGAGCTGAACCGGCAGGCGGTCCCGGCCGTCAACGCCGTCATGAACATCACGCAGGGAGCCATCATGGCCAAGGCCGCCCTGGTCGAGCTCGGAGTCATCGACTCCGCGACCGTGCGCCTGCCCCTCGTCGAAGCCACCCCCGACCAGGTCGCGCAGCTGCGCGCCGGTCTCACCGAGTCAGGACTTTTGTGAGTCATCCCCACCCCGAGCTCAACCTCCCGCGGCCGCTCGCTGCCAACGGTGTCCGCATCATCGCCCTCGGCGGCCTCGGCGAGGTCGGCCGCAACATGGCCGTCATCGAGCACGCCGGCCAGCTGCTCATCATCGACTGTGGCGTGCTGTTCCCGGAGGACCACCACCCCGGCGTCGACCTGATCCTCCCCGACTTCGAGTACCTCGAGGACCGGCTCGACGACATCCAGGCGATCGTCCTCACCCACGGCCACGAGGACCACATCGGCGCGGTGCCCTACCTGCTCAAGCTCAAGCGCGACATCCCGGTCGTGGGGTCGATGCTGACCCTGGCGCTGATCGAGGCCAAGCTCAAGGAGCACCGGATCACGCCCTACACCCTCGGGGTCAAGGAGGGGATGCGCGAGAAGCTCGGCGTCTTCGACTGCGAGTTCGTGGCGGTCAACCACTCGATCCCCGACGCGCTCGCGGTGTTCGTGCGGACGCCGGGCGGGACGATCCTGCACACCGGTGACTTCAAGATGGACCAGCTCCCGCTGGACAACCGGCTCACCGACCTGCGCGCCTTCGCCCGACTGGGCGAGGAGGGCGTCGACCTGTTCATGACGGACTCGACCAACGCGGAGGTCCCCGGGTTCACCACGCCGGAGCGCGAGATCGCCCCGGCGATCGACAAGGTGTTCCGCGACGCCCAGCGCCGGATCATCGTGGCCTGCTTCTCCTCGCACGTCCACCGCGTGCAGCAGGTGCTCGACGCCGCCGAGTCGGCCGGGCGCAAGGTCGCCATGGTGGGCCGCTCGATGGTGCGCAACATGGGGATCGCGGCCGAGCTGGGGTACCTCCACGTGCCCGACGGCGTGCTCGTCGACGTCAAGAAGCTCGACAACTTCCCCGACGACCAGGTCGTCCTGATCTGCACCGGGTCGCAGGGCGAGCCGATGGCTGCGCTGTCGAGGATGGCCAACCGCGACCACCGCATCGACGTGGGGGAGGGCGACACGGTCCTCATGGCCTCGTCCCTCATCCCCGGCAACGAGAACGCCGTCTACCGCATCATCAACGGCCTCATGCGGCTCGGGGTCAACGTCGTGCACAAGGGCAACGCCAAGGTCCACGTGTCCGGTCACGCCAGCGCCGGTGAGCTGTTGTACTGCTACAACATCGTCAAGCCCCGCAACGTGATGCCCGTGCACGGCGAGTGGCGCCACCTCGTCGCCAACGCCGAGCTCGCGGTCCAGACCGGGGTGCCGCGCGAGCAGGTCGTGCTGGCCGAGGACGGCGTGGTCGTCGACCTCGTCGACGGTGTCGCGCGCATCGTCGGGGCAGTGCCCTGCGGCTACGTCTACGTCGACGGGTCCTCGGTGGGTGAGTTCGACGAGGCGCTGCTCAAGGACCGCAGGATCCTGCGTGACGAGGGGTTCATCTCGGTGATCGTCGTGATCGACTCCGCCACCGGCAAGATCGCCGCGGGGCCCGAGATCCAGGCCCGGGGATTCGCCGAGGACGACGAGATCTTCAGCCAGGTGCGACCCAAGATCGAGCAGGCGCTCGCCGAGGCCACGGGCAACGGCGTCACCGACTCCCACCAGCTCGAGCAGGTCATGCGCAGGGCGATCGGCGGCTGGGTCGGCGGCAAGATCCGCCGCCGCCCGATGATCATCCCGGTCGTCATCCAGGCCTGCGCTTCCAGCAGGGCATCAGGCTCGTCCCAGCACAAGGTCCTCGTTGACGGACAGGGTGCAACC